>JAQVXN010000304.1 GCA_028709135.1 Bacteroidaceae bacterium
CTCGCAGATGCTAAAGCCTGTGCAGTTATAGCAATTTATTTGAAAGATTTTTTTGATTAAATCGCAAGAATGGAAACTGTTTGATAATTGTTCTTTTCCATAAATTATTGATACGTTTAATCTTTCTTTTCGCATGGATTTGGGCCTCCATGTGTCCCCATAAACATTTTATGTAACATGATACGGTCAAATTTCATGTCGGCTTGTAACAATTGTAGAAGTTTCTTTGCTGAAATGAATTTCAACATCTGTCGGTGATAATTGTTTTCGATAGTCAATTTTTGGGCATTCAATTCTTTTATTCTTTTTAAAAGAGTTTCACTGGCATCTTCAGACAGACTTTCGTTACTAGCCTGATCTAAAAGATGGTGAACTTGAAAATCCAATCTGCGCTGTTCGTCTTTCATTTTGTGAAGAAGTGGACAAACGGAATTTGCTTCTATTACCGTCAATTTGGCTTTGTCAGTAATAAATTCATCCTCTTTCTTCATATATTCCCAAGGCGAAAATGCAGGTTTTCGATTATCAAACCGACCTTGAGAAAACCTTCTCCAAGGTATTCTTTGCATATCGTCTCCCGGTTCTTGAGCAGAAGTCGGAACAATTATTGAAATAAGCAGAATAAAAATGAGCCAGTTTTTCATCACCTATGAAAATATTAAAAAGTGTTTGTTGCACAAGAATAAACGTCATGATCGTCAATCATCATGAAATCGCACGCATCGTCTACAAATTGCGCAGCTTGAGCCTCGTTGACAGTGGCAACCGGAGTTTGATGTTTTTCTGCGTAATATTGTTTCTGAATTTGATAAACTTTAACGCCAAATGCTAAGCCACAAATTGTAGCAGCTAAATAAATATATGGTTTTATACGTGTGAATATCGTAATTGTAGGTTCCAACACTTCAACATTTTTAGCCATGTTAGTCTTTTCCACAAAAATTGTTTCGGGAATTTGTGTCATCATTTGAGTTGCAAAATTCTCGAAATAGTCTTCCGGTACTTTAAAGGGTGACTTTTTGCTTTTTGGGTTGTTTGTCAGGTCTATCTGTTTCATATTCTAACTCCTCGTTTATTAGACGGTTGAACTATAGAAAGGTTTAATCATTTGCATTAAAATAGTTCTCAATTTTTTCTACCGCAAAATGATAGGAGGCTTTAAGCGATCCAACACTGGTTTTCAGTATTTCGCTCATGTCCTCATATTTCATTTCCTGAAAATATTTCATATTGAAAACTATGCGTTGCTTTTCAGGTAAAGTCTGTAAGGCTTTTTGTAGTTGCAAGTCTGTTTCATCGCCATCAAAATATGGATCGCTTTCTAATTCTGCTGCGGGACCAGCTTCCGTATCATCGATCGTTAAAGTGTCTTTGCGTTTCTGGATAAATGTGAGACTTTCATTTACGGCAATGCGATAGAGCCATGTAGCTAATTTAGAATCGCCTCTAAAATTGTCCAAATTTGTCCATACCTTAATAAATGTATTTTGCAATACATCATTTGTGTCGTCATGAGAAAGCACCATGTGACGGATTTGCCAATACAATTGAGCCGTATATTTTTTCACCAATTCTTCAAAGGCCCGTCTGCGTGTGGCTGGGTCATGAAGTTGCCGAGTTATTAAACTATCGTCAAGGTAGCTCATTACTTTTCTGCATTTAGATGTATCCAAATGGGCTCATCATATTTATAAATGTCCGGATAATAGGTCAGTTTTCCTGAGACATCCGGATAACAGGTAAAATAAATTACAAAAAGTGGTATGGTTGGTTTGAAATCGCACCGTTTCAATTTCTTGGTGTGGTGATTTTCTTTTAATTCATGTCCTTCATCGGTGAGAGGCTCCATATCTAAAGCCAATCTAATACGGTCAATATATATGTCGTCCTTATCTTTTAATAGAAAAAGTGCCAAATCAAATGGTTTTTCCAAACGAATACATCCATGACTTACGGTGCGCCAATTTTGAGAGAAAACATCATGCTCGTTGGTATCGTGCATATAAATGGAAAAAGGGTTTGGAAATCTGAAAATCATTCGTCCCAGGGAATTATCTTCTCCCTTATCCTGTCTGACCAGATATTTATTACTTAAAAGCATGCTGGATGTGACGTCTAAGGGCGAAATAAAATTGCCTACAGCGCGATCAACAATTTTAAATCGTTTTGAAGAAAAGTATGCGGTATCTCCCACGTGCTTTATGATGTCACGTTTTACGATGCTTTGGGGGATGATCCAGTATGGATTAAGCTCCAGATACGCAATTCTACTGGTTAACATAGGAGTTTGGTGCTCCGGACTTCCTACGCATACATTCATATTCAGTGTACTGGCTCCTTGTTCCATGGCCATTAATTGTTGTGATGGCAGGTTTACCACTACATATTTTTTATCCTCAGATTCATGCATTCGCCAGCGACTTCGTTCCAAATTTACGATCAGTACTTTGTAGCGTTCGCTATTTTGTGGCGTGTTCTGTATGGTGTTATATATTTTCTCGTATAAAGAAGATGTAGGTTGTACTGCTGTCATAAAAGTATTGACTTGCGCTTTCTGTATACAATCTAGTGCTTTTATAAAAAAATCTTTATTTACTAGATCAATAGGGATGTCAAAAAGAGTTTTATATGGGCTGTTTGTAGAATCTTTTTCTACCTTGTCCATACGATTAAATAATTTGTTAGGATTTACAAATCCAAAACGTTGGCCGGAACTATAGCGCATATAGCTTTTTGTCAAATAATATTCCAATGTGGCCATTGTTCGACTTGCTGTAAACGTTTTATCGAAATCCAAATTACGCACTCTTTCCAGTGATTGTCGGATTTGTTTTAAATAAAATTTTTTTTCTGGAAGTCCTAATTTGTTAACATTTGCGAGCCATTCGAGTACTGTATCGCAACGTAAATCCGTGCCCCATTTGTTTATCCATAAATAAGGATGACGTTCTGCATAATAACAGTTTGTGAGAACATCAATATAATCTGTATCACGTTCTGCAATACGAAAAGAATCGATAAAAGAACGAACACGTCGATTACTCACAGTATAATCATTATTCCTAAGACTATCTAATTCGTCATACGAAAGTTGGCTGAAAGGATAATCAGATTTATTTTTGCTGCAACTGCACATTGACAACAATACAATGAAAAGCACTTCGAAAAGTCTTCTCATAAGATCCTCAATTAATTAATCCTTAGTTATTTGAGGAAAATTTTGCGAGCGACGTCACCTACTTTGAGAATATAAATTCCCTTCGGCAAATTCATAGAAACGGTTTTATCTTCGCTATCAATACGGACAGTAGCTACGCAGGAGCCTGTAAGACTGTATACCTGCATATCATACTTAGCTGCATTCACAATAC
>JAQVXN010000305.1 GCA_028709135.1 Bacteroidaceae bacterium
CATGACAGACCCAAACAACGGAACACTTACAATGAGAATAGAGATGCTGGATGAGAACAAAAAGCTTCAGGAAATGGGAGACATGACATGCACTGCAACTATCAAGAGCGGAGACCTTCACTTATCAGCACCAAAGGTTGCAGTACACGCAACTTCCAAAGACAAAAAGACGGGAAAGGCCAAAGACGTAGACACCTCATTTGTGGGAACAGGTGATCCTCAATATTTTCCGCTTAACCCAAAAGTTGGCCAAACTCTGCCAGATTACAGTTTCTCTGTAAAGATAAAGTTTCTAAAAATAACGGCACTAGCAACAAACAGGAAAGTAACTGCCATTGAGAAGCTTACAATAAACGGCGTTACCTATGAATGCTGCAAAATAGAGCAGACGGAAAAGGCCAAAGCCATGATGTTTGGAGAGACGCAACACACCATCAACTGGTACGCGCGCGGAATAGGTCCTGTAAAGACGATCACGTATGACAAGCACGGCAAACTGGAAAACACAGAGGAACTGGTTTTCGTAAAATAACATAAAAAAGGCCGCATTCCGGCGGCCTTTTTTACAAAATCAATACAAATTTACTTCTTCCAAAGGCCGTGCAGGTTACAATACTCAAACGCTGCAATAACCTCATCACCTTCACATAACGTAAAGCAAGCAACAGGCTTCTCTCCCGGGGCAAGTTCTTTGCGCTGTTTGCCCTGCTTAGTCTGAAGGCAAATCCACTGAATGTAATGCTCCGGAGTCATTGGATGCTCAACGCTTCCAACTGTAACCGTAACTTTATTCCCGGAAACTTCAACAACCGGAACGTGCTTTTCCTGAGCAGCATCCGTGGTATTAGGAACTAGTTCCTGCATAGGCTCTCCGCAGCAAACAACTTTTACTCCGCTGTCGTGTACATAGGCAATGATATTGCCGCAATGTCTGCATCTAAAAAATTTCACATCCATGATAATTTGGTTTTATGTATTATACCCAAAGATAATAATTTTTATTGTTGCACAATGTCAGCTTCGCGCAAAGCGCGTTATACTACTATGCGGTGCGGTGCACTTGTGCCGCACCGCTTGATTTTTTTTTAGTCGCGACAGAAAATGTCACAACGCTCCCCTATTTTTGAGGGCAAAATAAAATAACTTATTAATTATTTAACCACGTTTATAAACTTTTTTAAAAATTAAATTTTATGAAAAAATTATTTTTTACAGTTCTAGCAATTTTTGTTTTTTCTTCAATTTTTGCACAAAACAAAGGTTATGAAAAAACTATTGAAATCGGAGGAAATTTTGGTTTGGACAACATGACCAACTACTCATTCAATATCTCCATGATTAATGGATACCGGTTTAATGATAATCTTTTTACGGGTATTGGTGTGGGTTATCGTTATACAGATGCGCTTTATTGTGAGTCAGATATAACCGGCAAAGACAATGACGGCAAAGACCTAATTCCCGTGTTCTTTAGAATTAAAGTTAATCTTACCAAGGGAAAAGTTTCTCCGTTTTTTGTCGGGGACGCGGGTTATTCAATTGATCTGGGAGACAATCCATATAGGACCGTTGAGGGTTTTATGTGCGATCCGGCGTTTGGTATTGATTTTAAGCTAAACGATAAGAAGACTGCGCTTTATTTTATGACTGGCGTTAATATTCAGAAGAGTAAATATTATTATTTTAGAGTGAATTCGGATATTCCTATGGAAGAAATAATTAAGAGTAACGGGTATGCCATAGAGTTTAGATTGGGTATTCGGTTTTAGGGAGCAATGATAACAAGGCCGCAGGCTCGCGACCGCAGGGAGTATGCAGCTTCGTGCGGAGCGCGTTAAAATACTAGGCGGTGCGGTGCATTTGTGCCGCACCGCTTTGTTTTTTTTATTCGCGACAGAAAATGTCAAAGAAAAGAACCTTTTTTGCAATCAATTTGTTAATTTTGTTAAACCTAATTGTTGCAATATGAAAAAAATATTAACATCATTAATTTTTATTGTTCTGTTTACCTCATGCACAGACAAATGGGAATATAAGACAATAACAATAAATGGTGAAGAAAAAGAGAATTCTTCTGATTTTCGTGCAATAGATTTTGAAATTCCTGATAGCACACTAAATGTGTATGGAAATCAAGGATGGGAACTTGCTGGCATTTATACAAACATTGAGACAGTTCATCCAAATTTCGGGGATAGTAGATATGTAACTGGCATACAGCCAAATACAAGAACACTAAGCGTTAATTACGTTCTAAAAAGAAAAAAATAAATTTCGAAGCATGGATGTGTATAGCAAGGAGACACGTTCTAAGGTAATGTCAAAAATCCGGTCCAAAAACACTAAACCGGAAGTTGTGCTACGTAAAGCGTTGTTTGCTAGTGGTTTTAGGTATAGGATTAATTACAGTAAATTACCAGGGAGTCCAGATATTGTTTTACCAAAGTATAAGACTGCTATTTTCGTTAATGGTTGTTTTTGGCATGGACATGATGGATGCAAATACGCGACAATTCCTAAAACTAATACAAAGTATTGGGTTAATAAGATTGAGTTTAATAAGGCAAGAGATAAGATTAATGTTATTGATTGTGTGAGATTGGGTTGGAAGGTTATCACAGTGTGGGAATGCTCAATCAAGAGAATGACGAAGCTTAATAATCAAATAGTTAATAAAATATTATTGATAGTTAAAAATAAAAAGAGTCGAATATATTATTTATAGATAACTAAAAAATGGCACTAACTTTTATAGATTTATTTGCGGGAGCTGGAGGACTTTCAGAAGGTTTTATTCAAGCCGGATTTACACCAATTGCTCATATCGAGATGGATCATTACGCATGTGATACATTGAGAACAAGGGCAGCATTCCACTACCTCAAGGATAATCGCGGGTTAAATGAATATATAAGATATTTAAAAAATAAAAAAGAAAAGACTAATGGCTCTTCATTATGGAATGAAGTTCCTAATAGTGTTATTGCATCTGTAATACAAGCAGAGATAAGTAAAAAAAACATAACCCATATCTTCCATCGTGTAGATAATCTTAGAAAAGAGAGGCCACTTGACGTTGTAATAGGAGGACCTCCATGCCAAGCATATTCTGTTGTCGGTAGAGCAAGAATAGGTAAAAAGGAAGTTGAGAAAGATCCCAGAAACGGCTTATACAAATTCTACATCAAATTTTTAAGATATTATCAACCTAAAATGTTTGTATTCGAAAACGTAACGGGCATTAAGACTGCCAAAAACGGGAAACCGTTTGCAGACATTCAAAAATCTGCTAAAAAGTTGGGATATCAGATGGATTTTAAAACTCAAAACGCTGCATGGTATAATGTGTTACAAAATAGAAAAA
>JAQVXN010000306.1 GCA_028709135.1 Bacteroidaceae bacterium
CACTTTAGACTCTGCTGTAAAGGTCATATTATCAAAGTATCCGTCTGGAATATGATAACGTTGATTAATGTATAGACGACGGAAACCATTGGTCATTTGTTCCGGAAGAAGGGAACAGATGTCGAAGCGGAGGCGCTCGTTAAGTACTTTATTGGGAACGTCGTTGTCGTATGCCAGAATTCCGTCAATTGCATAATAGTAACCATTGAGTGCATTGTAGTCGCGTCCGCCATTGGATTCCAAAATTTTGATACCTGGGCGCGGTACTGTGAGTTCACGATAAGTTCCCTCATCACGCTTTGAAACATAACGGTTAATACGCTTGCCTTGTGTTTGACTACCTTCTGTGATTTTCATTAACCGGCGATATTTGCACATGGTCTCATAGTAGTCAAATGCGTCTATTCCCATTACGGTAGGATTCCTATAGCCAAAGCCTATTTCATTGTAGTGGATAACAATTTGATTGTAAGTAAGGGCTTCTGGTAGCAAGTGGTAGGAAATGAACTGGTTGACAGCGTTGTCTTCACTGTTCAGGTCATTACTGGTGGCATTGGGATATAGTTCCTGGCATTTCTGAGTAATAACGGCCATAATTTCGTCCCAATTTGAGAGTTCTCCATTTTCTAAATATTTAAATTCAGGTAAGTTCCACGCTGCTTGGAATACACTGTCAGGTTCTGCAAATACGGTATATCCTGTATTGCGATGATCAGGGCATGGCTGAGGTGCGCCGTCTGCTTCGGTAGAGCAACCGGGGCCTTCTTTAGGGTGATAAGCCTCATAAGACGCGTCGCGAAAAGCTATCATTTTGTCGCTCCAACCGGTTTTTTCGAGCAGATGTGAGAATACTTTTAGATTGCTCGTGTTCTTAATGAGTGCACCAATGGTTTCATTAGAAGGTGTGATGACACGATTGACCACGTGTACCACGCCATTTTCAAGTTTGTTATCCGGTTTGATGATGCGGGCTTTGGCATTAATATAAATGGCTAGTTTGCCTCCCTGTATGGTGTCAAAGCGTACAGTCATATAGCGATCTGCAAACGATGGGCGTTCGAAAGATCCGACCTGAAAGGTTGTGGAAAGATAAGCGTCGTCGTTTTGATTGTCAATTAAACTGTTGTTAACAATGTCTGTTGCAATGCTGTCTGGGGTGTTTTCAATAGGATAACCTTTGATATTTGTTATAGAATCCACATAAGCTTGTACCGCTTCATTGGTAGGAGCAAAGCAGGTGTAGTTTCCTCTCGCAGAGAGTAAATCAGCAACGGTAGAGGCTGTTTTGCTGCTGAGCTTGACTTTCTTTGTGAGAAGAGCAAAATAGGACGTTTCAGGTGCTTCATTCAGATAGTCAATTACCTGTTTCCCTGTAAAAGAATACATGTTGGAAGTATCTACTTTGTCAGAACAAGATGTGAAAGCAAAGAAAAACGCCGAGGCAAAGGTCATTGCCAAAATACTTAAATGTAAAATGCGCCTTTTCATAATAGATGATATCATTATTTTTAAAAAATTATTATTCAATGTCAATGTGTAGAGTGATCTAGATCTTTTGTTTGATTACAGTTTCTTTGGAATTGTTATATTAGTTTTTATTGAGAACATACGATTTCGGCTTGCAATTTACAGATTTATTTTAAATAAGATCGAAAATGGCAGATTTTTTTTTGTTTAAGAGAAGAAAAATTCTCTTAGTCACGTCTAGAAGGGTTTCCTGAGAATAGGAGGTCTTATTTGAGGGGCTCTGAAACAATCCTCGTGGAAAGAATGACAACGTCTTGAAGAGGTCTGTCAAACTCTCCCGTAGGAACTTTCTGGATACTATCAACAATGTCAAGACCGCTTGTGACTTCACCAAAAACAGTATATTTCCCATCTAAATGGGGGCATCCACCGCATGTTTCATACACTTTTTTTACGTCGTTCGGTATTTTGAACTCCGGATCCTTTTGCTGCATGAGTTTTTCCTGTTTGCGAAGTTCACTTTTTGTAAAGTTTTTGCCCCAAACGATATAAAATTGAGATCCGCTGGATTTCCGCTCTGGATTGACGTCATCACCTTCGCGCGCTGCAGCCAAGACGCCACGGCGGTGAAATAGTTTTGGATAAAGAATCTCAGCGGGAATCTCATAGCCTGGTCCACCGTTGCCTAACTGATCGTTTTTGTCGGTAGCGTTACGCGAATTGGGATCTCCGCTTTGGATCATGAAATCTTTAATGACACGATGAAAAATCAAATGATCGAAATAGTGCATTTTACAGAGCTTGATGAAATTATCGCGGTGTAAGGGCGTTTCATCGTATAAGGCAACCGTGATGTCTCCTTTGTTTGTAGAGATAATTACGCGTGCGCGATTGTCTATCTGTTGTGCAGTAGCATAGAGGCTGATTAAAAATAGCAAAGAAAAAGCAATATGTCGCATAATTTAAATGATGTCAGTTTCATTCTATAAAGCGGAGTCATTAATGAGCGCGTACAAAACTAAATGATTTGTTTGCGGCGCGAACAATATAGATGCCTTGTTGCAAATTTTGGATATTGACGTTGGCTTTACCCTCTGTTAATGCGATCTCCTTGATAAGAATACCTGTAGCAGAGAAAAGATTTGCCGTATGTACTTGCGGTGTGCACTGAATAATGAGGGTTTGCTTATCAGAGCTCAGGCTAATGCCTGATGTTGTTTGATCGGTCTCGATATGATTAATGCCGTCTGCTATGGTAAGAATTGTTTTTCCTGGAGTTGAAACAATTGGATCTGGATTTTGAAGAACGTACGCTTTGTTGCCATAGCGAGCACTGACGTAAAGATTTCCAGCATAATCAAATGCCATTTGGGCTACGGCTCCGTCGCTGTTGTCAATGGTGTATTGGCGAGCAAGAGACGGAACACCGTTGTTCCAACTGAGTTTGTAAATTTCGATACCACCTTCTCCGTTTGTAATAGCCATGAGTGTTTTGTCTACGTTAATGGCAATTCCACCACCATTGCAACCACTAAGTGAAGTTAGTGAGCGTCCTGAATTGAAAAGAATATTGCCGTTGTTGTTCATGTAGACCAATGCCGGAACATCGGAGGTATTATGGCCGGATCCGCGTATTTGAGAGAGCCAGACGCCGTTATCGTCTCCAACAAGATTGACATTATGATTGAGCATCAGACCGGAGACATTACTATAAGAGGCAGACGGAGCTTTACTCCAGGTGGAACCGGTAGAAATGTCGTAACGACAAAGTTGATTTCCATTTGCTGTTGGATAATCTTCTTCGAAAGCAAATAGCTTGGTGTTTGTTCCTGTTCCCGAGAAAGTAAGGCCGGAGGTGCTGCCGCCTATCGCAACGGCATTGGATACAATGCGACC
>JAQVXN010000307.1 GCA_028709135.1 Bacteroidaceae bacterium
TTATACGCTTTGGAATCTGTATGATATTATTTGAAAACATTTTTATCCCTCTTCAGTTTCAAAAAACATAGACATTAAATCATCAATCGGAGCCGTATCGCTCGCAGCAGGCGATTCTTCAATCGTATTAGAAATAGAGTTTTGATCCTCGTTTTTGTTGTTTAAAGTTGATGTTGGAGTCTCAGAATTCTGTATCAAAACAGAATTGTTTGTTCCTGAATTTTTATGTGAAAGAGATGCCTTTCTGGTTGATATCGTCTTTTCTTCTAATGGAGTGAACTTATTGTTAAATGAGGCACCAAGACCTTGGACACACTCTTTCAAATCAACATTGCTTAGATTGATTTTTTCATATGATTCGCGCGCTTCGTCCATCAAGAGAACAGGGGCACTTTCATTCACACCTGTTTTGGGGTCAACAATGTTCATGTGTCCCATAATTCTAACTATCTCTGCAAAATCAAAGATAGCAAATAAATCGTGAGCCGTTTTAAGTGCCATTTGAAAAATGACACTTTCATGGAATAAACTATGTTCTCTTTTCGTTAGTTTCATTTCACGGATTTCTTTACGAGACTTTATTAGTCTATATTCCTTGATAATCGGTATATGGTCTTGTTTAGGGAAAATCAATGACACAAAGAATTTTTTAGTTGAAGTGTCAAATTTTATTTCACAATCAAAATTATGGATTAATCTAATGAAATGCTCTGCTAATTGCTCAATTTCATTAGACTCTAGGTTGAAAAATGCATCCTGTCTTGCGTTAATCATATCGTTATGCTGTTTAATTGCTTCAAGATGCTTTTGATATTCAATGTCATAATCAGACTTTCTTTGTGCTTCATTTTTTCCATACTCTTCTGTGCGAAGTTTAAATAGATTTTCCACTTCTGCTTCCTTGTCCAACCGAATTCGTTTCTCTTTTCGAAAGAAAAACTCCACAAATTTATTTTCTTTTGGAACACGAAGTTCTATTCCAATTCTTATTTTGGAAGGAGGATCTGAAGGGATAAATTTAGGGAACTCATCTTTTTTATATTGTTGCTGATAATATTTCTTTATATCAACATTTTTGTACTCTTTATCGCTAATGATGCTCTTTAAAAGAGTTATCTTATTATTGAGTTCTAGATTTAATTTAGCAGTTTTTTGTGTAAGTTGAAAGATATGCTCTTCGTTTTCTTTACGCTCTTTCTGTTTTTCCCATCTTGAAATTTGGTTTTCTATATTTTGATTCAGTTCCTGATAGGAATGACCATAAATCTTCTTCAGCTCTCCTGTGTAAGGATTTCTAACCACCTTATGCACTCTTGTCCTTCGCTGATTTGTATGTGAAAACTTCATGGTCACCACCCCTCTCTGTGTTATTAAATATATAGGAATTTAATTGTAATGATTATACCATAAATATACACGAAAGTTAAGATAAAAGGGAAATTCTAGAGATAAAACTATAAAATCAGACGTTTTTTTCAAATTACATGAAGAATCTTCTACAATTTTCGCCAAAGGACTTGAATCAATTTGGAAGTTGATTTATAATACTTCCATATGCATTATATAAAGTTCCAATAGTAAACTATAGACTTCCATTCAGAAAGGAAGGTATAAATCATGACAAAAAAACGCAGTGAATATATTGAGTTATCTGCCGTTAGAGGTGTGCAAGCTGGCCGACAGTATTATACCGCTATGTGCCCTCTTCATCTAGCTGTGCAGATGTTCTCATATTCTGATAGCTCATTACCGCCGGATATTCGCGCGCAGCGTGTGTTGAATAAGCGTCGAGTGCCGGAGATGCGTGATTACATATTAGAAAATCTGGATACATATGTGTTTTCTGCGCTAACTGCCTCCATTGACGGAGATATTGAGTTTATTCAGACAGAGCAAAATTATCGAATCGGGAAACTAAAAATCTCACTAAATTCTAGAATCATAATCAATGATGGACAACATCGTCAAGCAGCGATTGCTGCAGCCCTTGAGGAAAACCCCGCTCTTCGTAATGAAGACATATCAATTGTTCTCTATCACGATCTTGGTCTTGTACGATCCCAGCAAATGTTTAGTGATTTGAATCGGCATGCTGTTCGTCCTACAAGATCACTGAATATCCTCTATGAAAATCGAGATGAACGTGCTGTTTTAATCAAACAATGTATCGACGAAATCCCTATGTTTTATGGTTCCGTTGAAAAGGAGCGTTCATCGATTTCTAATCGCTCTAAAGCATTATTTACTTTAAGCGGTATTCACGCTGCAACAGAATTTTTATTAAAAGGTGTCGAGTTTGAAAATAATGTGATAAAAGAAAAAATAATTGCCTTTTGGAACGCAGTGTCTGATAATATGATTACATGGCAAAAAGCAAAAAACAAATCAATCGCACCTTGTGACTTCCGAAAAGATTATGTGTGCGCTCATACGATTATGTTAAAAGCTCTAGGCACAATGGGAAATCGCTTGATAATGAAGCCAATTGAAACTTGGAAAAAAGAATTAGCCTTTTTGAAAGAAATTGATTGGTCTAAAGATAATGTTGAATTTCAGGGGCTTGTTTTGGTAGACCGCAAGATCACCGCTTCCAGAAGCAATCAGGCGGCATTCTCTGAATATTTGATTGCTAAACATGAAGAAGCAAATGGGGGATCGAAGTAATATGAGCATTACAAAAAAGGATATAGACAAGCTAAAAGAAATAATACAAAACCTTTATCTGTCAGATGATATTCCTTGGGTAATTGGTTATTCGGGTGGAAAAGATAGCACAGCGGCCTTACAGCTGATCTGGTTTGCCATAGAGGAAATGCCGGAAGAACAACGAAAAAAAACTATTCATGTGATTAGTACCGACACATTAGCAGAATCTCCGGTGGTGGCAAAATGGGTGGAGCGCTCGCTTGACTTTATGCACAAAGCTTCGGAGAAGTCCGGGCTGCCTTTTGTGCCTCATCGTTTAACCCCTGATCTCTATGATACTTTTTGGGTTAATTTACTTGGCCGAGGCTATCCTTATCCTCGTCAAAATTTTAGGTGGTGCACGGATCGAATGAAAATTCGACCCGCGAATACCTTTGTCCAAAATGTTGTTGCTGCTCATGGCGAAGTTATTTTGGTTCTTGGCACACGCAAAGCTGAAAGCATTAATCGCGCAAGAACTATGGAATACTATGAAAAAAGAAGAGTTAGAGAATATCTGAGTTCCAATTCTACTATGCAAAACGAGCTGGTTTTTTCACCTCTTGAGAACTGGAGTGATGATGATGTTTGGGTCTTTTTAATGCAATATAGAAATCCGTGGGGATATTCCAATAAAGACTTAATGACTATGTATCGTGGCGCAACAGCTGATGGG
>JAQVXN010000021.1 GCA_028709135.1 Bacteroidaceae bacterium
GGAATCTGACATGTTTTGTGGATGGCTTTGACATTCTGGGAAATTTATCGAACATCTACCGTTCTGTGAATGCGCAGGGCAGGACGGAAACGCGTTATAATGTGGTGCCGCGTTATGTGATGTTGCATGTGATTTACCGGCTGAATGTGCAGCCGAAGAAGAAAAAATAAAATGATTATGGAAAAAAACAGAATGATTATGAAAAGATTCCTGATTCTTATTTCCCTATGTTTATTGTCCTTCACGATTACTGATGCACAAAAGCAGAAATATAAGAGTATTGTTATCCAGGGCGAGGTTGTAGAAGAATTAAACCGGAACTATTTGTCTGGAACAGAAGTTAGTTTATTACGGCCGGATAGTACTGTGGTGTTATCCTGGATAACTCGAAATGGATTCAAGGATGAAGGCTTTTTCTCATTTCGGGTAGAGACCGGTGGAGATTATATTCTGAGATTTAGGAAAAAAGGCTATGATGAGCTGTGTAAAAACTATTATTTGGAACTTAAAACGGCAAATGAACAAAAAGACTTGGGTACATTTTCGTTAGTGAGAACGAGTCATAAATTACAAAATGTAACGGTGCGAGCCACAAAAATCAAGATGGTTATGGAAAAGGACACGATCGTTTACAATGCCGATGCTTTTCAATTAAGTGAGGGCTCCATGCTGGACGCATTAATCAGACAACTTCCCGGTGCAGAATTAAAAGATGGTCAAATAAAGGTAAACGGGCGTTTTATCAGTAGTCTTTTAGTGAATGGGAAGGATTTCTTTAAAGGTAATCCCAAAGTGGCTCTGGAAAATTTGCCAGCGTATATGGTAAACAAAGTGAAAGTCTATGAGCGAGAAGACGAAGTAAAGAAAGTTTTGAATCTAAAAAGTCAATTGAACGAGAAGGAATTGGTGATGGACGTGAATCTGAAAAAACAATACAATACAGGTTGGACGGCTAATGCAGAAGCTGCGGCAGGTACAAATGGACGTTATCTTTCGCGTCTTTTTGGTTTACGTTTTACGGATAGAACGCGACTGTCGATGTTTGCAAAAATGAACAATACGAATGATACGCGCTTACCCGGTAATGATGGGGAATGGACACCTCAGGGCGCATTCGGAGGTAAAACAAGTGTAAAAACAAGTGGTTTGCAATGGGAATGGAACAATAAGAAAAAGACATGGAATTTTACAGGGAAGTTGATGGCTGAGCATCAAAATATGGATGCTGAAACGAAAACATCTACCGAGAACTATCTGGAAGAAGGAAATCATTACGGTCGTTCTGTTTCGATGACTAATAATAAAACATCCAAGATGGAATTTTCCGGAGATTTGAAATATACGCCGAAGAATTTATATCTAGAGTTTATACCATTTATGAATTTAAATCAAAATAAAAAAAACACGGATCAACGCAGTGCCACGTTCAACAAGGAACCTTGGGAGAAATATCGGGGTGCTGCTATCGACAGTCTTTTCAGAATGAAAGATTATCTGCCCAATGAGATAGTAAATCAATGTAGTAATGAAGAATATGAGCGTATTCGTAATTTCACAACAGGTGGAAGCTTAAATATTACAACGAAAATCCATGAATATGCCGTTTATTTGACTGAGTCGGGAAGTTATATCAAGCAAAGCTATTTCGACTTTTCTCAATATGATTTGAATTACGGTTTAGAAGGTAAAAATGACTACCGGAATTTGTATCATGAAAACCCTTACAAGTACTATACCTATAGTAGCGTTTTGGGTGTGTATAAAACATTCGGTGATTTTTTTATGGTCTTATATGATGGTTATGGTCAGGCATTTACATCACTTGACAACAACTGGTATCGTCTGGAAAGATTAAAAGGCTGGGAATTTGGTACTCCGTATGGCTTAGGTTCTCTACCCGCATCTCCCGATTCCATGCTTAGTTGTAAGGACTGGTTTAACAGTACAAGTGGACATGTTATTCATAAAACGCATACGCCAACATATCAAATCAATTACCAAAAATTAAAAAGTAATGAGAAATTCCCGGGAACAGCAGATTGGTGGAGAATAGGGTTGGATTTGCCAACGTCTTTCATAGAGGACAATCTATCTTACCATAAGAATTTGTCAGATACTTCAATCCAAAGAAAGATAGCTTTCTTTGAACCTAAACTAACCATACAATTCCATCAAAATGCCGATGCAATAGGTTATGTTTTCAGCTATAAATTAGAACATGAATTGGCTGATGTGGTCGATCGCGTGAATGTATACTTTAATTATGATCCTTTGAATTTATCTTATGGCAACGGGAATTTACGAAACAGGCTCAATCATATTTTTGAATTTAAAGGTAATCGGTACGACAACAAAACGCAAACGGGAATGTCGTATGATGTGACCTATAAACTGACAGAAAATGGAGAAGTTAATGCACTGGTGTATGATCCGAAAACGGGTATATCGTCTACGCGACCCACGAATGTCAACGGGAAGTGGAATCTGTCAGGGAACTATTATTACGTGGGGTATTTTGATCGGCAAAAACGATGGCAATATACGACTTATACTGTTGGAAACTATGAGAATAATGTTGATTTGATTCAGGAAGGGTTGGACACGCAGATGAAACGAAACAGTTTACACTCATTGTCACTTTACGAAGATGTAAACGCGACTTATCGTTATGGAAAGAATACAATAGGGACCAGAGTGACGTGGAACTGGCTGTATGCTACAAGTGACAGACTCGGTTTCAGTACAATTCATACGACGGACTTGACTTACAATTTGAATGGCACAATCAGTTTACCATGGAACCTGCAACTGGGTACCGATTTATCCTATTATACCCGCTATGGTTACGGGGATGCAAAAATGAATGATAACGCGTGGGTGTGGAATGCTCGCTTATCAAAAGTATTCATGAAGGATAAACTCACGTTGATGCTGGATGGATTTGATATTTTAAACGATGTGAAAAATGTACAGCATAGTTTGAGTGCTATGGGACATAGTGAAACGTGGTACAATTCAGTGAATCGATATATTATGTTGCACGTCATTTATCGTTTGAATATCCAGCCGAAGAAAAAAAGTGAAAACTGAAGAGATTACTTGTACTTGTAAATGAAGGAGATAAGATTTGCTTTATACGGATAAAAACAAAAAGCTTCGTTTCTCGTTTTGTATTTTTCTCAACTTACATTATCTTTGCAAAAAATAGGTTGCATTTCGGAAACTTGGAATTGAAAGTCTTTGGCTTCTTTACTTACAGCCGAATTTGCGCCAGTTAATAAAAAGACACCTATTGAAGATTAAGAAAGTTCTCAAATGGCTGGGTATTGCGGTTGCTCTTCCTATCGTATTATTCTTGCTGGCTGCCATTACAGTATATCTGCCTCCCGTTCAGCAATTCATAAAGAACAGGGTGACAAATTATTTGTCAGAAAAAACAGGTATGCAGATAAGTATCGAACGGGTAAAATTGGCTTTCCCGCTCGATTTGTCCGTGGACAGGATGAAAGCCGTGGACCATGGAGATACGCTGGTTGCGGCAGATGCCTTGCGATTGAAAGTGCGTGTAAAGCCTTTGTTGAGGAGGATGATAGATATTTCCGGCTTTGAGCTGTGGCGCGCACAGGTAGATACGAAAAGTTATATCAGTGATGTACGTATTAAAGGGCGTTTCGGACTATTGGCTTTGAGTTCTCCTTCCAAGGTCAATCTGTTGAAGGAATTGGTGGAAGTGAATAAAATAGAATTGGAGAAAGGTAACGTTCAGGTGTTGTTGAGCGATACGGCCAAAAAGGATACCACTAAAAAAACGCCTATACGTTGGAAAATTATCTTAGGCAGGGCGGATATTAGTCAGACGCGTTTCTTCGTCCGCATGCCGGGTGATTCGATGCGTATGGGAGGATATATTGGGGAAGCAAAAATAAAAGAAGGTGATTTCAATTTAGAAAAGAAAGATTACAAGACGTTATACCTTGAAATTTTGAGATCCGAATTGAACTATGATATTCCTCAGGCGATTTACTCAAAAGGTTTCGATGCAAATCATTTGGCTCTGACAAATTTGAACTTGCATGCTGATACACTGCATTATTACAAGAAACGTTTGTCGGTAGGTATTCCCTTGTTTGCTGCGAATGAAAAAAGTGGTTTGATGATTAGGAATCTGCATGGATTAATCGCACTGGATTCGAGTAAAGTGATGTTGCCTGCGTTTCATGTACGTACACCAAATACGGAGTTGAATGCCACGGCGGAGATGAATTGGAAGGCGTTGCGCACGGGGCAAGGTGGACAAATGGATTTCGACATAAAAGGTTTTGTGGGGCGTCGTGACGTATTGTTGTTGGCCGGGGCGCATGCAGGGCGCATAGCATCGTATTATCCGAATGCTACGTTGCGGATTGATTGTAATGCGCAAGGAAATATGGATTTTATGCGGATAAACCGCTTGAATGTGTTGCTGCCAGGTTATATTTCTCTTCGTTCCCGTGGTCATGTGGGATGTATGATGTCAAGTAAACGCCGTTATGGAAGTCTAAATTATAATGTTGAAACCTATCATACAAGTTTCTGTTATAAGATGTTGCCATTCTCGGTTCGTAAGTTTGTAAGAATTCCGAACCGTATGCAGTTGACGGGGAAAGTGAATTTTGCAGGTGATTGTTATGGTACAAATTCCACCCTCAGAGTGGGTCGCGGAAAAGTATTGTTGCAGGGGCAGTATGATATTTCTGCTCAAAATTATCGAGGAAAAGTGGTTTCTCATACTTTTCCTCTCTATGAGTTCTTTCCGAAAGATTCTTTGTCGGCTTTGACAGCTTCATTTGAGGCGTCCGGTAAAGGATTGGACTTCCTCGGTGCAGGAACCCGTCTGAAAGCCAAAGGATCCATTAATCATTTCAATTACGGACATGTTCCATTAGACAGTATCTGGATAAGTGGGAATTTGATGGGAGGACATGCCGTGGCTAATTTGAAAGCTCAAAACAAGATGCTGATTGCGAACATGAACATCACGGGAAATATTTTGAAACGTCAGGTAAAAGCGTCTGTGAAAGGTTCTATGGAGAAGTTGAATATGCTCTATTTGACGAATGGAAAGGATTCTACTGTGCTGATGGCGGAACTGGATGTGAATGGAAATGTGGTTCCAGGTACTAAAGCTTTTGGTGTTACCGGAGAATTGAAAAATATTAATGTTATTACACGTACGATGGGTTATCCTGCTGATGAAGTAGTTTTTGGATTTAAGACGACTGCAGACTCTACGCAAGGATACTTGAGATCAGGGGATTTGAATGCCCGATTGTATTCCAATAAACCTTTGGAGGAAATTGCGAACAGATTGGTGGAATGTGGAAACCAATTGACCAAACAATTTAAAGCGGCACATTTTGACGAGAACGCATGGAGGCGCTATCTGCCCAATATGGGTCTGTATGTGAAGGCTGGGAAACAAAATCCGCTTTTCCAATTGATGCATTTTCGCGGTTATGATGCAGATAGCCTTTATGTTGAATTGTCTACAAATCGAGATAAAGGTTTGAACGGTCACTTGTTGTTGTTGGCTTTCAGAACGGGAAACCTCTTATTGGACAAAACGATGGTACGCATCTATCAAGATTCCAGTGGGGTGCGTTTGGAGAGTAATATTGAAAATACAAAGAAGAGTAATCCGCACCGATTTAAGGCAAATGTAAGTGGAGCTGTGCTGACTGATGGTTTTTCGGTAAGAGCGTTGTTCAAAGATCAGCAAAACGTGGAAGGTTTGAATTTAGGTCTGCGTGCTGATTTGGCTCCAAATGGGAATTTAACGTTCCATGTATTTCCTGAACATTCTGTGATAGCATATCGTAAATTCACGGTGAACAAGGATAACTTCTTGACATTGGGAAAAGATAAGCATATCAAGGCGAATGTGGATTTGTATGCTGACGACCGTACGCGTTTGAAAATTGTAACTCCAGATGCGGACTCAACGCGAGATGTAACGATCAGTTTGAGACATGTGAATTTGGATGAATTATCCGATGTGGTGCCGTATATGCCGAAATTGGGAGGCTTCCTGACAGGAGATATTCATGCAGCATGGAAAGACAATGATCTTTCGGCGGTGAGCCAGTTGGAATTGCAGGATTTCCGTTATCAGGAATGCCCGATGGGAAATTTAGGAGCTGAAGTCTCTTTCCTTCCTGATGGAGCAGATAAACATTACATTACAGCGAACATCTCGAGTAAGGAAAAAGAAGTGGTTACGATGGCGGGTAATTACCTTGACAAAGGGGCAGGCAGCTTGGATATGAAAGTCAATTTGTTGGATTTTCCGTCAAGTTTGCTTGACGGATTTATGACTGCTGGCGGAACAGTCGGTCTAACTGGCAAATTAAACGGGGAATTGAATGTTGTAGGTCCCGTATCGAAATTTTTAATTGATGGACAAATAATGCCGGACTCCCTGCACATTCTTTCTCCTCTTTATGGCGTAAATTTGAGTGTAGATGACAAAGCCGTGGAGATCCATGGTAGTAAACTGCATCTGGACGATTTGTCCATGTATACGAAGGCCAAAAATCCGCTGAAGGTAAATGGAGACGTGGATTTCAGTAATTTGGATGCTATTCGCTTGGATTTGGCATTTAAAGCCAGAAATTTTGAATTGGTCAGCTCTCCGCGAACAAAGCAATCCGTGGTGTTTGGACATGTTTATTCCGATATAGATGCCTCCCTGAAAGGGACTACTAATTTGATGCTTCTCCGTGGCACTCTGAAAGTGCTTGACAATACGAATATGACCTACGTGATGAAAGACTCCCCGCTGACGGTGGAAGATCGTTTGAAAGGTTTGGTAGACTTTGTAGATTTTTCAGATACTACGCATATAAAGAAGGAAAATGTGATGCCACCGGGAGGCGTTTTTGTAGGTTTAAATATAGAAGTGGGTGATGCGGCAAAATTGCATTGCCAACTAAGTGAAGATGGCAGTAGCTATTTTAATTGTCGCGGTGGTGGAAATTTGTCGATGAAATATTTCCCTAATGGAGAAATTTTCTTGACGGGGCGCTTCTCCATGAGCGAGGGAGAAATGAAATATGCTTTGCCATTTATTCCACTTAAAACATTTAGTCTCGAAAATGATGATAATTATCTCCGTTTTACGGGAGATCCCTTTAATCCGACACTTCATATTACGGCGATGGAAAAAACGCGGGCTTCTGTGAGCGATGATAACTCGTCGACGCGTATGGTGTCTTTCAATGTGGGTGTGGCTATTACGCAAACATTAAATAATATGGGATTGGAATTTTTGATTGAGGCTCCTGAAGATATGTATGTGCAAAATGAATTGGCATCTATGTCCAAGGAGGAACGCGGTAAAGTGGCTATTTCTATGCTTGCAACGGGTATTTATCTTTCCTCTTCGAATAAGTCCGGTTTTAAAGCCAACAATGCACTCAATGCTTTTCTACAAGGTGAAATACAGAATATAGCGGGCAATGCTCTGAAAACAATCGATGTATCAGTGGGTATGGAAGGTTCCACCTCGGCGTCAGGAAATGCACAGACCGACTATTCTTTTCAGTTCGCAAAGCATCTCTGGAATGATCGCGTGACATTTAAAATTGGAGGAAAGGTGACAGCTGGTTCGGAGCAAGTCTCCGAGAATCAGAGTTTTATCGACAATATTTCGTTGGAATATCGTTTGGGAAAAGGAACGTCCCGCAACCTGCGCTTCTTTTATGACCATGATACGGTAGACCCGCTCGAAGGTGTTTATTCTACTGCCGGAGGTGGCTTCGTACTTCGAAGGAAGACAAATTCGTTTGGCGAGATTTTTCTTTTCCGTAATCCCAGGAAGAAAGAAGAAAAGGTACCTGTTCCGGCAACTAATGCTTCAAAGAATTAACAAATGAGAATGCGATACATATATTTGTTATTGGTGTTGACCACAATAGGGCTTGTGTCCTGCTCAACGACGAAGAATCTGCCGGAAGGAGAAACACTCTATACTGGCGTTGACAAAATTGTTTATCTGGATAAAGGAGGAGAAGCTAAAAAATTTTATCGCGATTCTACCGGAGTCATACGGGCTGTGGCTGATGCTGCAGAGCGTGTAGACAAGATTCTGAAAGGTAATCAGAATATGAAAACGACAAAAGATGATAAATTAAGCACAGAAGAGACTAAGGAGGAACGTACTGCGCTTCGTCTGGCCCGACGTGCCGATGCTCTCGCTCTTGAAACAGCTTCAACCGAGGTGGAGGCGGTACTACAATATGCTCCAAACAATCCGCTTTTCGGGAGTTCGTACCATCGTACGCCTTTTCCTATGGGACTATGGGCGTATAATACGTATTCAAATAAAACGTCAAAATTCGCGCAATTGATGTACAAAACTTTTGCGGCAGAACCCGTCCTGATTTCAACGGTCAATCCGGACACACGAATCAAGGTGGCTACCAATACGCTTCATAATTACGGTTTTTTTAGTGGGAAAGTAGATTATGTGCTAAAAAAGGAGAAAGGCAATCCTAAGAAAGCCAAAATAAACTATTTTATTAAGGCTGGAAAAGTCTCCCGTCTCGACTCTATTCGGTATAAAGGGTTTTCTCCTGTGGCGGACAGCCTAATTTGCAACAACAAAAGGGAGAGCTTCTTAAGGAAAGGTGATGCATTTAATGTGATGAATTTGACAAATGAACAGAGTAGACTGGAAAAACTTTTCCGAAATGAAGGCTATTATTATTATCAGGCATCTAACTCCGTTTATCAGGCAGATACGCTCATGAAACCCTATAAAGTACAACTTATCATGCAGCCCAAATCTAATTTACCTTCGATGGTGGATCACCCTTGGTATATGGGCCACACGTACATTTCAATTTATGATCATGAAGGAGACTCCATTACACAAACAAAGAGAATTCGAGGAGTTACATTTAATTATAGCGGGAAGAAAGTGCCTTTGCATCCTATTGTATGGTTTCAAAACATTTCTCATCGTCCGCGTGCTCTTTATCGTTTGACAGATCAGGAAAATACGCAACAAATGCTTTCTTCTCTAGGCATCTTCAGCCAGTTGAACATTGCTTATGCACGTCGTGATACGACGGCGTCATGTGATACCTTGGATTTCATGATTTCTGCTGTACTCGATAAACCTTATACTTCAGATTTTGAAATGAATGTGACATCAAAAAATAATGATCGCATCGGCCCCGGATTATCATGGAACCTGCAGCGCAAAAATGCTTTTCATGGTGGTGAACTTGTAAATTTCAAAGTTTATGGTACTTATGAATGGCGTACCCATGATGAGGCTGTTTCTCAAAATCAGTTTTTGAATTCTTATAATGTGGGAAGCAAATTATCATTGGATTTTCCTCGTATTGTCTTTCCCGGAATCAGTAGAAGACAATTTCATTTTTCTACAGCGACTTCATTTGCTGTAAATGCAGATTGGTTGAATCGTGCCGATTATTTTAATCTTTTTTCTTCGGGTTTAAGTGTGGCTTATTCTTGGCATAAAAAGAGTTCTTCGAAACATGAATTGATACCGTTCTCTCTTTCTTATGACAAACGGATTAATAGTACGCAAGCTTTTGATTCCATTATGGCTGCCAATCCTTCATTATTTACGAGCATGCGAAATCGGTTTGTGCCATCTATGCAATATACCTATACTTATATAAAACCCGAAGTAAAACGCAATCCACTCTGGTGGCAATTCAGTGTAAAAGAGGCTGGAAATGTGACTTCAATAATTTATGCGCTTGCCGGTAAAAAATTGAGCGAAAAAGATAAGGATCTGTTTCATAATCCTTTTGCTCAGTATGTAAAAGTAACATCGGAATTACACAATACATTCCGTATTCGCAGGGAATATAAATTTGTAACGCGCCTGATGGCGGGAGTTATTTATTCTTATGGAAATTCAGATGTCGCTCCCTATAGTGATCAGTTCTATGTGGGGGGAGCCAACAGTGTGCGAGCTTTTACGATCCGTACAGTGGGCCCAGGTACTTATTATGCGCCACAGTCCAAATATTCCTACATGGACCAAACAGGTGATTTGAAATTGGAGGGCAATGTGGAATTCCGGTTCCCGATTTTTGGCAGTTTGAATGGGGCTTTCTTTGTGGATGCCGGAAATGTGTGGCTGATTCGTAAAAACGAGAATCGTCCGGGAGGAACGTTTAAGCTCGGAAGTATGTTGCAAGATTTGGCCGTGGGTACAGGTGGGGGACTACGTTACGATATGGGCTTCCTTGTGTTGCGCCTGGATTTGGGCGTAGGCATTCACGATCCAGCAAATGAGCACCAAGGGGGTTACTATAATATTGGAAAATTTAAGGACGGTTTGGCATTACACTTTGCGATCGGATACCCATTCTAATATTTTCGGGCACAAATTTATGATTGGATATGGGACAAATGGAAAAACCTATATTATGGAGAACAAAATTTTGTGTGCTGATGAAAAAGCGCTACCTTTGCCATAGTTAGAAACAAACAAAAGCATTTTAATAATGAAACCTACATTATTTTTACTTGCTGCCGGTATGGGCAGTCGCTATGGAGGCTTGAAGCAGATGGACGGTCTGGGCCCCAACGGCGAAACGATTATGGACTATTCCATCTATGACGCCATCCATTCCGGTTTTGGGAAGTTGGTCTTCGTTATCCGCAAGGACTTTGAAAAGGATTTCCGAGAGAAAGTTGTCAATAAGTATGTTGGTCACCTGCCCGTTGAAGTTGTCTTCCAGTCATTAGAGGATCTTCCAGAAGGTTTTACAGTACCAGAAGGAAGAACAAAGCCATGGGGAACAAATCATGCTGTCATGATGGGCGAAAATGTAATTCAGGAGCCTTTTGCTGTGATTAATTGTGATGATTTCTACGGAAGTGATTCTTTTAAAGTGATGGGCAAATTCTTGAGTGAACTTCCCGAAGGTGCAAAAGGAAAATATTCGATGGTTGGTTTCCATATTGGAAATACTTTGAGTGAGAGTGGAACGGTATCACGAGGCGTTTGTACGCAAGATAAGAATAATCTGTTACAGACTGTAGTGGAGCGTACTAAAATTCAGCGTATGGACGGTGTTGTAAAATATCTTGATGAAAACGAAAAGTGGACCGCAGTAGACGACGAAACGCCGGTAAGCATGAATTTCTGGGGTTTCACTCCCGATTATTTCGCTTATAGCAAAGATTATTTTAAGTATTTCTTGGGATTGGAATCTACCAAAAAGAATTTGAAAGCAGAATTCTTTATTCCATTGATGGTGGACAAACTGATTAAGGATCATACTGCAACGGTAAAAGTACTTGATACAACCAGTAAATGGTTCGGTGTAACTTATCCTGAAGATCGCCCAGATACGGTGGCTAAAATTAAAGCCCTTGTTGACAAAGGTGCTTATCCTGCCAAATTGTTTTAAAACGAATTTAGTTTAAACATAAGTTTGTTCCTGCAATGATAGAAGTTGCAGGAACTTTTTTGTTTCCATTTTTTCCTTTCTGCAAGAAAAACGAATGGTCCCGGCGGCAGTTTAAATTCTATTGTTGTTGGCCGCTAAATCGTATGTCTAATTCAAGATTAGAATTTTTACCGGGCACGAGAAACCTAACATTAGAGGGAACATCTATGATGTTCCCTCCTTCTCTAGACTTGTGTAAATCTGTGAGAACTGCCGAAGCAGGTTTTTTATTTTTGTTTTTGTAAAGTATTTGCCTTAATAACGTTTATTTCTGCTTGGTCAAATGGCGTGCCATCTTGACGGAAAATGTCATGGAACCATAGCTTAGGTTCTTTTACATTCGGCAATGGCTCATCCCAAGCAAAAATAGTATTCGTTTTGCCGGATACGAACCCCCAATTGATAGCCACAACTTTATTTGCTTTTAGCATCGGCATAATGGTTTTAAACAGGCTGTTATGTTTGCGCGCCATATATTCGGTACAAATGAGTGGGCGATTAAACATTTGTAGATACTTAATTTCGGTTTGATGATCAATGACATCTTTATAATTGTGGTAGGTAATAACATCCGAATTTTCTAATTAAAAGGCATTGAGAGATCTGAATTTCTCATCTTGGTTCCAAATACCAGAAGTGATAGGTTGCGAAGGATTAACTTCACGAGCCCACTGGAATACTCTTTTTAATAGAGGTAGTGTCGTTGCAAAATGGTTGCTGTTTCCTGGTTCATTCCAAAGGTCCCAAAGCAGTATGCGATTGTCTTTTCCGAATGTGCTTAAAATGTCTTTGAGATACTTTTCCATTTTTGGATATAGCGTAACGGTGTCTTTACGAAGAGAAACGGAAGGATCCTGAACCCAACCTGAATTGTGAATTCCTGGCTTTGGCGCTGGTTGTTTACCATATTTTGATTCTGTATTCCAACAGTCGTCAAAGAAAACAAAAAGAGGACGAATAGAATGTTTTTTACAAATGTTCAAAAAGTTATCCATACGCTGCTTTAGACCTTCTGGATCGTTTTCATAAACTACGCTGCTCAAATAAACTCGGAGCGTGGTAAAACCAATATTTTGAGCCCAGCCCAACTCCTTGTCAATCTGTTTCGCATCATAGGTATCTTTACTCCACATCTCAATCTGATTGACTGCATCAGAGGTGATATAATCACAGCCAGCCATCCACGGTAGCTTTTCATACCATTGATTGGCCTGTTCCTCAGTCCATCTTGATGCCATTCTCTTATTTTCAGAACAGCATGAACTTAAAATAAAGATTAGCGCGCCGGTTGCAATTAGCAGTAAATGTTTGATCTTCATTTTTTATAGCATTATTTGGTTAATCGTTTTACTCATACAGTGGCATATAAGTATTCCAGACTTTTTTGCAAAGTTGCCCTCTTTATGTGCAAAGATACATTTTTCTGTTGAAAGTTACTTGGCGTTTTTGTTTTATATTTAAGATTGGGATGTGGATATAATAAAACGAAGAGTCAATTAGCAATTGCAAAATCGGGAAAAATGTTTAAAGATTTGTGCTTGGACAATGAAAAAATTAAGGTGATTATATACTGCAATACCCTAAATAAAATTAGGGTATTGTTATTTAATTTTGTCTGATAAACGATTTTACTTACCATGACACTGAATCCACGGTTTCCCACTACCACAAGGACATCTATTATTTCCATGTTTTATCCATTCTGCATGAATTTTCTGGTATTTATTCATTTGCTGGGCTTCAAAAACATAATCTGTATTGTGGTTTGATGGCATTTGTAACGTAAATTTTGTACTTTTATCTGAAGATGAGATGGCAAAGTCACCTCGGGATATAACATCCCGACCGATAAGAATGTTAGCACCTGCTATCTTACCTTCTGAAACCCAAACTCCCAGGTATTAAGATATTATTAGGAAGATACAGATTTATCAAATAAGCAAAAGTCTCATATGGACCTGAAGTAGTTTCAACATGGACTGGGCGAATAGGTTGTAGCTTTAAACTTCCTATTACGTTCTTAGTTACAACAATCCCTATCGCACCAGTATCCCATATTGACTTATACTTAGTAATACTGGGAAGATTTTTAATATCTCTTTTTTCTGGGTCAAAAGCTTCACTCACACCACAAAGAGTTGTTAAACAACGTTCTTCTTTAGAACATATTTGGGTAAATGAACTTATTCTCATTATGCAAAACTTACTCGTGAATGAAACGTTTGAGTATAAGCCCCTTTCCCTTCCGTACATTTTTGAATAAGGAATGTGCCAGCTTCATATTTTTAGATGCTTCTTCAAAGGCATCTAATGCATTTTTATAGTCACCTACAATAACAATATATCTATTGTTATACTTTCTAACTAGGGTCTGCTAATTAAAATCAAATGATTGATTATGAACAATTTATATCAGAATATATTTGTGTATATGTTAGGAAAATAGTACCTTTGGATGTTAAAAGTTTATGATGGCATGAAATATTACTCGCAGTATAATACCCCCTCTCTGTTTGACCTTGAGCAATCAT
>JAQVXN010000308.1 GCA_028709135.1 Bacteroidaceae bacterium
TGATAAACATGAAATACCATTAGTACTTGTACCTTCTACTGAATTACTTGCGCAGTGGCATAAAGAAATCACTGATGTTTTTGGCGATCAAGAACTGACAGTATTAGTATGCGGTGATGGAAATAATATGTGGAAAAAACCCGGTTATCTAAATGCATGGACACAGGAAACTACTTCAAGAAAAAAATTAATATTGACAACTATGGATACAGCTGCATCGGACCATTTTTTGAAAGGCATAGAGCAAGGAAAACACTTGTTTGTTATATCAGATGAGGTGCACAGAATAGGAAGCCCTTATAGAAGAAGAGTTTTAAGGATTAATTCAGGTGCTAGACTTGGCTTAAGTGCAACTCCAAAACGTTTTGGAGATGAAGAAGGAACAAAAGCTATATTTGGTTATTTTGGCGATATTATTCAACCACCTTTTAGATTAAACGATGCGATAAAATCAGGAGTATTAACCAGATATTTCTATTATCCTCACGAAATCAAGCTAAGTCAGGGTGAGCAAGGGGCGTGGAATGATCTTACTAAACAACTTAGTAAGCTAATTGCTCAAAAACTGAATGCAGGATTACAGTTTTCTACAGTACTTAAGAATAGCCATATTAGTAACTTATCAATACAACGAGCTCGAATAATAAAAAATGCAGAAGCTAAAATTAGTCTTGCCGAACAGGTCATCAGCCAATATTATGCGTCAGGGCAGCGATGGATCATTTATTGTGATAACCAGCATCAGTTAAGAGATGTACTGTATAAGGTAAAAGCCTTAGGTTACGATGCGTATGAATATCATTCAGCCATGCCTGGCGATAGAGAAGTGACCTTAAAGTATTTTTCAGTAAATGGTGGTATCCTTGTTTCAATCAAGTGCCTTGATGAAGGTGTTGATATACCTGCCGCAACCCATGCTCTAATTCTAGCCTCTTCTAAAAATCCTAGAGAATTCATACAACGCCGAGGAAGAATATTGCGACGAGATGAAAGAAAACCATTTGCTTATTTACATGATGCAATAGTTGCTCCTACTTATGCTGAGGCGGAAATAACTAAGCAGGTTTCTATAATTGAGGCAGAATTGGCAAGGGCAGTTCGATTTGGTGAGTGGGCTGAAAACCCATCATGTATTACTAAACTTAAGAATATTGCTATAGATTTCGGAGTCGATGTTATAGAAGCTATTAATGGGGGGGATGAAGATGACGAGGGACAAAAATATTGAAAAGTTAAGAGAAGCGCTTGAAACTATTCGTACTAAGCAATACCCAGATGTGCCAATGGAGTTATTAGAGGCTTTATTGTTAGTTGAGTACAATAATCTAGATAATCGCACTGAAGCACAATCAAAGAGTATGAAAGTCTTAGACGACTACCTTAATAAATTAGCTGATGACTCAGCTACAGGATAGTGGAGGTGTAATACATGTTGCTTTTTACAAGCCTATCAATTGAGAACTTTGGTCCATTTAAAGGTAAACAAAACATTGATTTTACAAGAGACAATGGGGTTACTATAATATGGGGAAATAATGGACTTGGGAAAACTACTTTACTTAACATTTTTAGATATGCTCTTTTTGGAATAGTACAAGGCAGAGGTAATAAAACCCATTCTCTGAGAAAGATTGCCAATTGGGAAAGTTATGATGAAGGAATCTATGGTTTTAAAGTAACTCTTAAAATGATAGCTGATGGAGTACCTTGCGAGTTAACAAGACAATTTACTTTAAAAGATGGAGTATCAAAACCTGAAAAAGACAGCGATTACAAGGAAGATGTATTTCTAAAAAGAGACACTACTTTTTTATCTCAGGATGAACGTGAGCATACTATCAATTCTATTATGCCAGAACAGGTCTCACGCTTTTTCTTATTTGATGGTGAATTACTACAAGAATATGAGGATTTACTTGCTAATGAAAGTAGTACGGGAATTAGGATAAAGGAAGCAATTGAACGTATTCTTGGCGTACCCATACTTACAAATGGATTGGCGGATGTCAAAACTGCTGAGAAAGAATATAGTAATCGCTTATCAAAAGTAGCTCAGAAGAATCAAAATACCCAGGTTTTAGGTAACCTCTTAGAAGCAAAACAGGCAGAATTAAAGAAACATGAGGATGAGTATACGATATTAAAAACAACTCAAATTCAATTAAATGCAAAACGACATAGTTTAGAAGAAGAAATGAAACAAACAGAAAAAGCGAGAGAATTGCTTAGTGAAAGAAAAATGCTCAAGGATATAATAACACGTAAGGACGAAATTAAAAAAACAAAAATTGATGAAATGAAGATGCTTACAAAAAATGCATGGCAAGGTATGTTAAGTGAAAGAATAAAAAACGTACTTGAATTTCTCGAAAAGGATATAAAAATTATCGAGAATAAAAAGACTAAGCATCTTATTTCTGAGCAAATGCTTGAACAAATCAGAGAGGCCTGTAAAGGTAGCGTATGTCCAATTTGCGGACAACATCTATCGGAGGCAATTCGCCAAGTTTTAAAAGACAAAATGGAATCTATGGTTGGCTTTGATCGATTATCTACCGAAGATCAAAATAAACTAATAATGCTACAGGGTAGAAGATCACAGTTGCTAAAGTTAAGTGTTGAAGAACTAAAATTACAAGTTGATGCAGTAGAAAGGACAATTGCTGATATTACAGTGGATATAAGTGATGCTGAACAAAGAATAAGTGAAATTGATAAAAACCTACGTGAAGCTGGCGACTTAACAAGAGCAGCAAGTATTAATAACGAATATGCAAGGTGTCTTCAAAAAATATCAAATACAGAGACTGGCCTAGATAACGAAAGAGATATTATTAATAGAGTTTCTAGCGAAATTAAGAACTTGGAGGATAAGCTTAAGCATCAAGCTACAGATACCGAATTGTTGAAGGCAGAAAAAAAGCGTGACCTATGTGAAAAAGTAAAGAAAATTTTTGAAGAGGGAGTTAATCTCTATAGAGATAGACTTAAACAAAAGGTTGAGAAGGATGCTTCAAATATCTTCACAAGGATAAGTAATCAAGCAGAGTATATTAATTTACAAATTAATGAAAATTATGGTCTTTCAATTGTGCATCAGAGCGGTAGGATTGTTGAAATTCGTTCTGCAGGATATGAACATATCGTGGCACTATCTCTTATTGGTGCTTTGCATAAGAACGCACCCCTTCAAGGTCCAATTATTATGGATTCACCATTTGGACGCCTTGATCCGGAGCATAAAAGAAAAATCACCGATGCATTACCAACATTAGCAGATCAAGTGATACTACTTGTGTACAGTGGTGAAATTGATGATCAGCTTGCACGAAGAAT
>JAQVXN010000309.1 GCA_028709135.1 Bacteroidaceae bacterium
TTTTAGCAATTCATGATAAACTGTAAGCATAATATTTATAAGTTGTAAAAATATCTAAGCAGTAATTGATGGAGGACTTTGCGTTATGGAAAAGAAAATTCAACCGTGGGTCTATCTATGGTATGCTCTCTATGCTTTCGCTGGATTGGGTGTTGAAATGTTCTTAATTAGTTTTGTAGAACCAATTCTTTTTGGTAATGTAAAAAGTTCGGATTACTCAACGATACAAATCATAATTCATTGGTCAATCACAATTTTGTGTTGGGGAGCCATTTCATTTCTTATTATCAAAAGATCAAAAAGAAAACTAGATTTTGATGTAACCTGTCGAAGTAAGCCTACAACATCTAAAATTGTTCTGTGTGTGATTTTGATTTTAGTATGCATTGTAATCAACGCTTTTGATTGGGGAACCTTAAAAATTATCGGGGAATTTCAAAAAAAGGGCTTTCTGCTCTTCATATTTCAACATGTTTACTATTTCTTTGAGGTTATACTCATATTTTTAATTGTTGCATTTGGACAGAAATTTTTTGATATTCTTCTACATAAAAAAACCATAATTCCATGGGGCGGTATTGTTCTATGTTGTACATGGGGAGCAGTTCATATTTTAAGTAAAGCAAGTATTTATACTGGATTGATCGTTATGGTTTTTAGTATCCTTTATGGGCTGATGTATGTATTGCTTGAACGAAATTCAAAGTGGTCCTATCTTGCCATTACAATAGCATTTATAATTTAAATCCAATTAAGATTTTATTATCATAAAATGAATTTTTAAGCGGCATCGTTTATCGATGCCGCTTTTGCTTTATTTCTCTTATTTATCGTTTCTTTTCAGTGTCAACCTGCTTTCAGTAAACGCTAGCTTTGCGGTCTTACAACCAGAAAAGCAGTCATCGTCATAATAAAATTATTTTTGAAGATTTTGCTTTATTATGGTAAACTATCATTATATTTGCTCTTATTTTTGTGCAGAGAAAGAGAGGAAAATATATGCTTTTTATTGTAAAGTAAAATTAAAGGAGCTGACAAAATGGAATGGATCACACGATTAAACAGTGCAATTAACTATATCGAAGAACACTTATGTGAAAAAACGGTGGATTATGATGAGATAGCAAAGCTTGCTTGTTGTTCGACCTATCATTTTCAAAGAATGTTTGGATATATGGCAGATGTCACTTTGTCGGAATATATACGCCGCAGGCGTATGTCCAAAGCTGCTGTTGATTTGCAAAACAGCTCAGAAAAAATCATAGATGTTGCATTAAAGTATGGTTATGATTCTCCAACAGCATTTAATCGTGCGTTCAAAAGTGTTCACGGAGTTGCCCCATCTCAGATAAAAACAGATGGTGTTTCTATCAAGGCCTTTCCACCGATCAGCTTCAAAATTACAATAAAAGGAGCAGAACAAATGGAATACAGAATCGAAAACAAAGATGCCTTTCGAATTATTGGAGTAAGTAAGCCTTTGCATCGTGAAATCGAAAAGAACTTTGAAATAGTTCCGCAAATGTGGCAGAATGCAGTGACAGACGGCACAATTCCAAGACTTGCTGGTATGATGGATCGTGAACCCATGGGTATGCTTGGTATTAGTGTTTGTAACGAGGAGAATTGGAGATATTTTATTGCAGTCGCAAGTAATCATGAAATTGACAGCACTTTAGAGGAATATATTGTTCCAGCTGCTACATGGGCAATATTTTCCGGCAGCGGCACTGGTCAGTCTATCCAAGAATTAGAAAAACGGATTGTTACGGAATGGTTACCAACCTCAGGATATGAGTATGGAAATGCCCCTGATATTGAAGTTTATTTCAATGCTGACCCTCAAAATGCAAAATACGAAGTTTGGATACCGGTTGTGAAAAAATAGAAGTTGGAGCATTAATATGGCGATATGGAACCCTTGGAGAGGTTGTCATAAGTATAGTGACGGTTGTAGGTTTTGTTATATCCATAAAGGAGATTTTAAACGAAAGATTGATACCAATGTGATTGTAAAAACAGATAAATTTTATGCACCTATACAGAAAAACAAAAAAGGAGAGTACAAAATTAAATCTGGTCAGACTGTATATCTATGCTTTTCTTCGGATTTTTTAATTGAAGAAGCCGATGAGTGGAGAAACGAATGCTTCCAAATGATGAAAGACCGGGCAGATTTACAATTTGTTTTTCTAACCAAGCGTATCGATCGATTTATGAACTGTATCCCTGATGATTGGGGCAATGGGTACGACAATGTTACAGTAGGCTGCACGATTGAGAACCAAGCCATGTCGGATTATAGGCTGTCTATTTTCAGCAGACTTCCTATAAAGCATAAAAATATTATCTGCCAACCACTCCTTGAAAAAATTAGTATTGAGCAATATCTTAATCATATAGAACTAGTAGTTGTCGGTGGTGAGTCTGATTACAATGCACGACCACTCAACTATGATTGGGTATTATCATTGCGAGAACAATGTAAAACAAAAAATACGCATTTTGAATTTCGACAATGTGGAACTCACTTTATCAAAGATGGTAAAAATTATACACTAAATGTTCGTCAACTGTGCAGTCAAGCGAAAAAAGCAAATATAGATTTTTAATTTGAGCCACTAGTTAAAGTGGCTCTGTTTTTTATATTGAGAAACGTGATTTTTGTGTTATGATAGAAATATAATTTAAAGTCCTTTTTTATTAAATAGAAGTATATTTAAAGCTTGGTGAATAAATATTGCAGCAACTATTAATTGTAGAAGATGATCGCAATCTTAGTCAAGGACTATGTTTCGCCTTAAAAGACATGGAAGACAACATCGTTCAATGTCATAATTTAAAATCTGCACGTGACCAACTTATAAGCGGTATGATAAAATTGGTGTTGCTCGACGTAAATCTCCCTGACGGTAACGGATTGGAATTGTTGAGTGAAATTAAAGCAAATTATAATATACCCGTAATTTTGCTAACTGCAAACGACACAGAAATGGATGTAGTGATGGGATTGGAACACGGCGCAGACGACTATATCACAAAACCGTTTAGTCTTGCCATTCTTCGGGCAAGAGTGAAAGCACAGCTGCGCCGCTATACAATACAGAAATCACAGCTTTTTGTTATTGATCATTATCGGTTTGATTTTGAACATATGGAATTTTATTTGGACGATACAGCGGTGGAGCTTAGCAAAACAGAACAAAAACTTCTAAGGCTGCTGGTAGAAAACCGTGGTGTGAACATCCCTCGAGCTGTTCTGCTTGAACGAATTTGGGCGGATGGATGGGATTTTGTAAATGAAAATGCACTTTCGGTAACAGTAAAGCGA
>JAQVXN010000310.1 GCA_028709135.1 Bacteroidaceae bacterium
TAAAAAAAAGACAGCGACATGAAAATTGACAAGACGACATACAAAGACAGAAAAGAAACACAAATCGGAATGATTGCCGACCACGCCAGCCGACCCGATAAAGTTTTATTTTTTTGCCGACACACATTTTTTGTTTTTTAAGAGCCGACCCACATTGCACACATTGGCAAGTCGCTCGAGCCGACACACAGACCAAAACTTGCCAAAGAGTGCAATTTTGCTAACCCTAAATAAACTGTAATATTTGAAGTTATGCCAGGAATATTTTCACAATACGATGCTCAAGACCTAAATAGGCTTGCTGCAAAAGGGATTTTAGAGAAACTAAGAAATATAAGACAACGGATAAATGTTGATTTTACAGCAAGGCGTTTACTTTGGGAGTTAATACAAAATGCAAAAGATAATGCTACAACTTGCAATATTCACGGAAATTCAAAAGTCAAAATTGAAATTGAAATTGAACCTAACCTGTTATCATTTAGTCATAACAATGGATATTTTACAAATGAAAATATTAGAGGACTAATCAGACGCTACTCATCAAGCGAAAAGGATAGAGAAGTTGATACATCAGCTCTACCACCCTCAACTACTGGAAGGTTTGGAACAGGTTTCATGACAACTCATATTCTCTCTGAAAAAGTTTACGTAAATGGGTTTTTTCAAGAAAATGAAACATCATATCGAAAGTTCGAACTCCCTTTAGATAGAACAGGACAAACTGAAAAGGAAATAATTCAAAGTGTAGAGATAGCTTTCAATGTAATTGAAGAAAGCATTAATAAGTCTGAAAAATTTGATATTTCAGCATCGCAACATTTTAAAACGCAATTTAAATATAGCTTAAATGACGAAGGGTATGAACTTGCAAAAATTTCAATTTCCGAGTTTGATGATTGTGTAGCATACACACTTATTAATATTCCTAACATTGAACGGGTTTCAGTCAAGCAAAATGATGTATTTCGCTTTTATGAAATTAATAAAATAGCGGAATATCAAACAGTTGATTATTTGATTGAAATTCTGGAAGTCAAAACAAACAACCATAATTCAACACAAAAACATTTTGCAACTATTTTAGATGACAATACTCGAATTATCATCCCAATAAAATATAGTTCTGATAAAATTGAAATTCAAATTCTAGATAAAAATGTCCCAAGATTGTTTCTTGATTTTCCAATGATAGGAACAGAGGATTTGAACATTCCATTTGTTATAAATAACCCTTTATTTGAGCCAACTGAACCAAGAGATGGTGTTAGTTTAACTGGTGGAAACGACAAAGACACGCTTATTAATAGCAGTATTTTTACTAAGGCATTTGAACTCTTCAAAGCTTTCATTGATTATTCCTCTTGTCAATCCAGTTGGTCAAACTTATATAATTTAGCAAGAATTAAAAAACCAAAAGAAAGAGTATGGCTTAATCAAGAATGGTACAGTAAATCATTAATTGCGCCAATTAGGCAATATTTACTAGTTACCCCAATAGTAGATATTGTTGGAGGAGGGCGTATCCCAATTGTTAAGGACGGAGCAAGTGTCGATTTCCCATATCATTCTAAGAAAGAAATAAGAGAAGGAATTTGGGATTTATGCAACCTTGATGAATACTTTATCCTTCCTTTAAAGGAGCATATTCACGAATGGTATGAAATTATTTGGGATAAGGAATACTGCTTAGATATTGAAACAATTATTTCATGGGCAAGTGCACAATTAAACATTGATGGACTTCAAGAAAAACTTAAACAAAAAGAAATAATTCCAATTAATTGGTTAAATAACCTATACAAGATAATTAGCAAGGACGAAAATGTTATATTAACCATCACACAAAATAAGGTTAAAATAATTCCAAATCAATTGGGCGTGTTCTGTTTCCTGAAAGACTTGAGTATCGATGATAATATTGAGGAACATCTTAAAGAAATCTTAACCATTTTAAATGATGACATAAGAATCAAGTTGTGTTATCAGGGAGTTAACACATTAAATTCAGAGTCGAATGAACATTTTTGGTTTTTTCCTTCAAAGACTAATCAAGAGTTTGTAGTCGAGCATATTAATAAAATATTGAAAGATGGTAAAAACGATAATATTTCAAAAGCGTGTGATTATTTAATTTCTCTTTTTTCAGCAGATAAAGATTTTGCGAAAGAGAAAAGGGAAACCATCTTTGAGTTTTGTAAAACTGTTTTCCCTGAAGACCATAATGAAAGAAGAGAAATATCAGCATTGTCTGATAATATATGGATTGAAGCAGACAAACTGGAAATCAAATGGATTATAAATTCCATTGCAGAAGACAAAAATATTGAAAGTTCTTTTCAGAAATTACAATTCTCAGATAGTGATAAATTTCTAAAATGGTTAAATAAATTTATCTCATTTTTGTTTTCGAATGATTTTTCGAATCTCGTTAATCAAAAAACAAATCCCATATTGCCAAATCAAAACGGGTTGTATTGCATAAAAGACGATTTATTTCTTGATGATGGCAATATTGATGAAAGCCTTAAAGATATTGCAAATGAATTGGGCTATAATGTAAGAGGAGAACTACTTGCTAAAGAGATATTTTTAGAATTACCTGAGAATCGAGTTAGAAATCAAGAACAAATTGCTAAAGAAATTTCAAAACTTATTAAGCCTGTATTAAGAGACGTAAACGAAAGAGAAGAAAAAAAGGATGTTATTCGCAAACTATATTTGTGGATGAACAAGAATAGAATAGTTGCTGAACAAATATTTGGTGAAATTTATGAAAAAAGATTTTTGCTAATTAGCGATGATGAAATCACGGCAAACATTGAAAAAGCAGAAATTTTAGATGAGATATTAAATGAAACTGGATTAACAATCGATGAAGCAAAGAGCAAAATAAAAAGCTTTCTAATAAATGAAATTAATTCAATATTGCCTGCTACAATTTACGAAAATATCAATAAGTTACTATTAGAAAAAAATATTTCGATTGAGCAATTAGAATCTCTCATTGATATGTTCGATGGTGATATAGAAGGTTTGATTGGGCAAGGTAGTAGTAATGATATAAATAAAAAAGCTCAATATGAGGAAAATGAGAAAGCAAGAGAACTTGTTATGCAAAAGCTGACTAATGAAGGATATATTTTTACTCAAGGAATAGGGCAAAACTCTGTTGTAAACGGTGTATATAAAAACGATGTTGAATATCCACTTGTTGTGAAAAGCTACAAAAACTCTAGTTACAAGTTCAATATTAAGCCTTATGAATGGTTACAATTAAGTAAGCCCAATGCAATGTTTTGGGTGCATAGAGGTGGTGGAAATCTTGAA
>JAQVXN010000311.1 GCA_028709135.1 Bacteroidaceae bacterium
AGCGAAGTTTATTTTAGCATTTAAACCTATTCTGGGTTGTGAAATGTACGTAGCTCATCATCATCTTTCTGACCGGAATGGAAAGGAAGATCATTCCGGTTGGCATCTCATCGTGTTGGCCAAAAATGAAATTGGCTATCATCATTTGGTTAAATTGGTGTCAAAGGCATGGACGGACGGTTTTTATATGAAACCGCGCACAGATCATGAGGAATTGGAAAAATATCATGAAGGACTTATTGTGAGTTCGGCTTGCCTGGGAGGAGAAATCCCTCAACACATTCTGGATGGTGATTTGCAAGCTGCCGAAGATTCTGTACAGTGGTTTAAACGCGTTTTTGGTTCGGACTTTTATTTGGAATTGCAGCGCCATGAAGTGAAAAACCCTGAGCAACGTGCGAATCGAGAAACGTTTCCCCTGCAACAAAAGGTGAATGCTGTTCTTTTGGATCTCGCTAAGAAATATGAGGTGAAATTAATCTGTACGAACGATTGCCATTTTGTGGATGAGGAGAATGCAGAAGCTCACGACCGTTTGATCTGTTTAAGTACTAACCGCGATTTGGATGATCCGAAACGTATGCTCTATTCGAAACAGGAATGGTTTAAGACGCGTGAAGAAATGAATGTCATTTTTCAGGATGTACCGGAGGCGTTGCAAAATACGTGTGACATCTGCGACAGTGTGGAGGAATATAGCATTGATCACGGTCCCATTATGCCTAATTTCGATATACCCAAGGAATTTGGTACGGAGGAGGAATATCGCAAGAAATATTCCGAAAAGGATTTGTTTGACGAATTTACGCGGGACGAAAACGGCAACGTGGTTTGCGATGAAGATACTGCCAATAAGAAAATAAAAAAATTGGGAGGGTATGACAAACTGTATCGTATTAAACTGGAGGCAGATTATTTGGCAAAACTGGCCTACGAGGGAGCTAAGGAACGTTATGGAGATCCTTTGGACAAGGACATCGCCGAAAGAATGAATTTTGAGCTGCACGTTATGAAGACGATGGGGTTCCCCGGCTACTTCTTAATTGTGCAGGATTACATCAGTGCGGCGCGCAATAAACTAGGGGTCTCCGTGGGACCTGGACGTGGTTCTGCCGCAGGTTCTGCTGTGGCCTATTGTTTAGGTATTACGCAGATTGATCCCATTAAATATGATTTGCTGTTTGAACGTTTTTTGAACCCCGACCGTATTTCGCTGCCTGATATTGACGTGGACTTCGATGATGATGGTCGTGGGCGCGTGCTGGACTGGGTTACAAAGAAATATGGTGCTGAGAAAGTGGCTCATATCATTACTTATGGCACGATGGCGACAAAACTTTCCATCAAAGATGTGGCCAGAGTGGAGAAACTGCCTTTGTCCGAAAGTAACGCTTTGTGTAAGTTGATCCCCGATAAATTGCCAGAAGGTCCCGATGGGAAAATACCAAAAATGAATCTTCCCAATGCCATTGCAGCTTCTCCCGAATTACGTGCCGCCGAGAATTCCGACAATCCTTTAATACGGGAAACAATTTACTATGCCAAAATGTTGGAAGGCAATGTAAGAAATACCGGGGTCCATGCCTGTGGTATCATTATTTGCCGTGACGATGTTTCAGACTGGGTACCGGTAAGTACCGCGGAAGATAAAGAGACCGGAGAAAAACTTCGGTGTACACAATATGAAGGTTCTGTGATAGAGGAAACGGGACTGATTAAAATGGACTTCCTGGGTTTGAAGACGCTTTCGATTCTTAAAGAAGCAATTGAAAATATCAAAGAAAGTCTGGGCATAGATTTGGATATTAGTAAATTGGACTTGAACGATCCGGCTACTTATCAACTTTTTTGTGACGGCAAAACGGTTGGGGTGTTCCAGTTTGAGTCTCCCGGCATGCAGAAAAACCTCAGAGAATTGCAACCTTCTACATTTGAGGATCTGATCGCGATGAATGCCCTTTATCGACCGGGACCTATGGCTTACATTCCCAGTTTCATTAAAAGAAAGAAAGGCGAGGAACTTATTGAATACGACTTGCCTTGCATGGAAAAGTATTTGAAAGAAACCTATGGCATTACAGTCTATCAGGAGCAAGTGATGCTTTTGTCCCGCCTGATAGCAAACTTTACGCGTGGAGAGAGTGATACGCTGCGAAAGGCTATGGGTAAGAAGCAAATAGAAAAGTTGAACCACTTGTATCCTAAATTTATTGCTGGAGGTAAGGAAAATGGTTATGATCCCAAGATATTGGAAAAGATTTGGGACGACTGGCGTGCTTTCGCTTCGTATGCTTTCAATAAGAGCCATGCTACGTGTTATTCTTGGATAGCATATCAAACGGCATATCTCAAGGCGAACTATCCTTCTCAATATATGGCTGCTGTGATGAGCCGGAATAAGGATAACATTACGGAAATAAACAAGTTGATGGATGAAAGTAAGGCAATGGGAATACAAACTTTGCCTCCTGACATCAATGAAAGCCGTTTGAATTTCAGTGTTAACAGCAGAAACGACATCAGGTTCGGTTTGGGCGCTATCAAAGGCGTTGGTGGAGCTGCTGTGGAATCTCTTACAAAAGAACGAGACAAAAACGGCCCGTTTACTGATTGCTATAATGTGGTGGAAAGACTTGATCTGACTTCCTGTAATCGGCGCACAATGGAAAACCTCATTATGGCCGGAGCCTTTGATTGTTTCGGCATCCATCGTGAACAATATTTTGAACGAAATAATAAAGGCGAATCTTTTTTGGAACAGCTGGTGAGTTATGGACAAACGTATCAGCAGGACGAAACGAATAACAGCAATACGCTTTTTGGAAATATGGAGGCTTTTGAGATTACGAAACCTATTATTCCGGCGTTTCAAAATAGCTGGACACGTTTGGATTTGCTTAACAAAGAGCGTGAGTTGATAGGCATATATCTTTCTTCTCATCCATTGGATTCTTATGCTGTAGTCCTGAAAAATATGTGCAATATTCATCTGGATCAACTGAATGATTTAGCTGATTTTGTTGGAAAGGATTTGGCTTTGGGTGGCATCGTGATTGGAGTTCGCAATGGCGTTACAAAGAAAAACAAACCTTTCGGCATCGTGAAAATGGAGGATTATAGCGGTCAGGGCGAATTGGCGCTCTTCGGAAAAGACTGGAGTTCGTTTCAAAATTATTTTAGTGAAGGGAATGCGGTCTATATTTCAGGCAGTGTGCAAACGCCTCCTTGGGATACGTCTCGTTTTGAATTTAAAATCGGCGGCGTGGAGTATCTTGCTGACGTTAAAGAAAAAGATATTTCCAAACTGACCATTTCAGCGAAAGTGAGTG
>JAQVXN010000312.1 GCA_028709135.1 Bacteroidaceae bacterium
TGCGTCGCTTTCAAGTATTTTTAATGGAAGGACTAGACCAACCAATAATCATACCGTAGCAATTCATAAAGCCTTTCCAGACATTAGCCTTAATTGGTTGCTTTTTGGTGAAGGAGAAATGAGAGAGGCGGAAAGTGAAGGTCAGTCTGCTTCATTTCAAACAGAACCTTCCGTACCTGCAAATGATTTGTTTGCAGGTGCGAGCCAGGGAGCAAATGTGGCTTCTTATAGTACTGCGTCAGGGATGCAGCGAAAAGATTATGGCTACAGAGTAGAACCTTCTATGGAAGTAAAGAATATTGACATTAAGAAACGGCTAATTAAGGAAATCCGCGTCTTTTTTGATGACGGTACTTATGAGTCATTTGTGCCACAAAAAAATTAAGTCGTTTATTTTTAGAACAACTTTCTTATATTAATTATAAGGTGTTTTTGGGAATAAAGAAATAATCTGGAATGTTGCTGGAGTATATTTTTCTTTTTATGGGTGGGATCATGCTATTTGTTATAGTGGCAATAGTTTTGCGAAAAAAGAAAAATTGTGTTCAGCCAAAGGATTACGTAAAGAAGAAAGAATTGTTGCCAACAGGGCAGATTCTGATGCAGTATAATTATGAAAATCGCTCGCTGCGTGATTTTAAACTTGATTATAGTACTAAAATCCATAGTTATTTGTATTGTGGAAATATTTTAACGTATGTAGACGATGCGGTAAATTATTGTTTCCCAAAATTTGATGAGGAACAAAGAGCGTGTCAGAAAGCATGCGAAACAGGGAAGAAAATAGATTATATAAAGGAGACTTGGGCATCTGAAAATAAGGAAGCGGAACAGTTAGGTTCTTTTGTTCATCGTCAAATAGAAAATTTTTTGTTAGGTAAAACTTTTCAATCTGTTTTTAATTATCATTATGAAGGGCGTTTATTTTCATCGAGATATCCCATTTCGATTATTCCTGAAATGAATCAGTTCGCGACCTTTTGGGCTAAAAAATCATGGAAACCCTATCGTTCTCAATGGATTATTTTTGACGAGGATATTGGACTTGTAGGTATTGTAGATTTGTTGGCGAAAAATGAGAAAAATGAGCTGATACTGTGTGATTGGACGCGTAGTTGCAAAGTAGGAACTGAAATAAGCGGAGAATATGTGCTGCAGCCAGAACCTAATTCTACTGCGACTGCGAATATTTGCGAACATTTGCAATTATCTGATACTCCATTTAATCGAAAGGTCTTGCAATTAAATATTTTGCGGGTTATTTTGAAGAAACAGTACCATTTGGTTGTCAATCAAATGTATTTGGTCGTTTTTCATGCTGAAAATGAAACGTTTCATGAGCTACGGATACCTTTTTTAGAAGTTGAAACTGCGTCTTTATTTTATAATAAGTGATGCCCGTTCTAAAGTTAGGACAAAGTACATTAAGAATGGATGATATTTTTGAAAAGGGTCAGGCAATTACAAAATAGTCTACCTTTTTAAGAATATTTTCTTGGTTAGTTCAATTCTGGAAATAAAATATCTATCTTTGTACTGTATTGTGTAGATAGATTGGGCAATGCATGTTGAAGTCTTCCGGAGTTTGTTGCAACTTTGTGTATTATCCTTTGATTTGTGAGTTGTCGGTCTTTATTCAAATATTTTGGTGTCCCAACCCGTTTATGCACTTTTATTACGAGGTACTCATTCGTTAAGAGTCTGAAAATTGGAGCACGGTGCTTGAAGAACACTTTTGTGAGAGTTTTGGAGATGTAAATCAATCTCTGTTCTTTAATCTTTTGATTGGGAGTCCTGTTAATTTATTGTTATACGAAAATTCTCGAGAAAAATAAAATCCGAAAAATGAAAAAGATAACCCTGCTATTCTTTCTGTTGACTCCTGTCGTTCTGCATGCTGCCGAGTTACAAGGAAATGTCAACATCCCCGTTGTTACATATATTGCTATTGGTGTAGCCTGTGTGCTCCTGTTTCTGCTTATAGTGTTATGGCGCATGTTGGATGCTGTGAGAAAGCGTGTGGACGATTTGGAAGTGGATGTTGAAAATGTTTTAAACAGAATCTCAGAAGAAACTCAAGAAAAGTCCATTTCGCGTGCAGATGTCGCAATGATGATTGCCGAACAAGCAGATTCAAGGGCCTCCATCGACGTCAAAAGTCGAGAGATTCTTGTTGATCCTAACGAAAAGCGCGTTATTTCTACTGCGGCTGTACCTGGTGTGATTTTCTTTGGATGTCCTACAGGCGAAAGAATGTTTGATGACAATAAGAAATGTATGGAAATGACAGCAAGCAGCTATTATCGTTTTTCTCTTATAAAAAATGACGAAGAAACTGCTTTAGTAGAGTTCTGTCCGACTCCTGCAGGTGCAATTAGGGCGCTTGACAATCGTATGAAAAGCATTGAACCTGCTTGTGAACTGATTATAAAAGGAGGTGAACCTAAGAATTATCGTTGTGAAATGCCTGGGCGTGCTGTGATGAAAAAAGGTTTTTGGACTGTAATCAGAAAGGCCAAGGTCATTTACGAATAGTGGCGCTGTGAGATCGTTGAAGTTGTTTTAAAACAGATAATAACTAGTTTGATTTTTAGATCAAATGCCCCTCTCGGGTTTCTCTGGGAGGGGCATGGCGTGTTTTAATGGTGTAGATGTAAGTTATTTTTTATTTCTCCAATGCTTCGTAGAGTTTTTGGAGAGCTTCCTGAGGTGTGGGCATGGTGGCAGTGAGTTTTACAAATTTGCTTCCGATAATGGCACCTGCTGCGTAGGTTTGTGCGGCAGAAAGTGTGGCTTTATTCGAAATACCGAAACCTACCAGTGTGGGGTTTTTGAGTTTCATGTTGCGGATGCGTTTGAAGTAGTCCACGGTGGCAGCGTCAAATTCGTTTTGAGCACCCGTGGTGGCGTCGGTAGACACTTCGTAGATGAATGCGTCTGTTTGCTTGTCGATGAGGCGGATGCGTTCTTCGCTTGTTTCGGGTGTGATGAGCATAATGATTTTCAAGTCGTAGCGGTTGGCTATTTCTTTATAATCCTTCTGATAAACGTCGAAAGGCAGGTCTGGAATGATGGCGCCGTCGATGCCGCATTCCCTGCAACTGCGGCAGAAGTTTTCGAAGCCATATTGATAAATCACGTTGAGATAGCCCATCAGGATGAGAGGCATTTGAACCGTCTTGCGAATGTCGTGGAGTTGTTTGAAGAGCACGCGCAGGCTAATACCGTTTTTCAAGGCTTTGTTTGCTGCTGTTTGTATAATAGGTCCGTCTGCCATGGGGTCACTGAAGGGAATGCCTATTTCGACCATGTCGATGCC
>JAQVXN010000313.1 GCA_028709135.1 Bacteroidaceae bacterium
GGGAATGGATGTCGTTTTTTCTCGTGTTACAACAATACTGACTATGTCGCCGTTTTTAAGCTTGCCGGACATACCTCCGGCAAAGCTGTCAATTGTAATACTAATTGCCTGTTTTGTACCATCAAGTGTGCGGAAGACATCATCTGCGGAATCAGCTATATCAGACAGATTGGATGTCAATATATTTGTGCCGGCTTTGATATCACAGGTAGCATACTTGCCAATTACTGTTTTCACATTGGTTACAGCGTTTTCTTGTAGGCCTGTTTTACTAATCTCGACCATTGATATATCCTCAGCGGTAATCATTTTACCTTGAGTAATGTCTGCGGTCACTCGAACAACATTCGTTTTGCTCGCTGCCATTTTATTAACCAGCGGTGCAACTCCGAACATTACTGCAACTGCAAGTACAATGCAGATAATACCTAGAATGGTTCTGTTTTTCATGGAAATAACTCCTTCTCTCTTATTAATTTATGGCATAACAAAAGCGCGTACCATAGCTGATACGCGCTTTTGTTATGTAGTTTAGATGACAGCTTATATGCTAATGATTCGAAGTTAGTTCCGATTAAACCAAGTGCAGTTTTTGCATCTATCGGGCATAGAATCAAAATCATTAACTTTGTTTCTAAGCTGATTGTATTTTTCGCTTTTCCATATATCGAGGAAGTTGCTGTTTATTATACTGCCAACACGTTCACCGACATTGCAACACAAGTATACATCACCTGAATAATCAATTACCGCACTAACCATAGTAGCATTGCAAGTTGTATTCACAATATAGTTAGACATAGTGCAATACTTGTTACCCACAAGGACAAATTCTCCAACCTTTGTCGGGCATACTTCAATAAACATACCATTTTCATCAATGAATTGATATGTTTTTTCAAGTTCTCTACACAGTTCTTCATTTTGAATGGCTGCAAGCTCTTTTGGCGCAACAACAAGACCACAACCTATTCGTATAATTCCTAGAGATAATCCCAGCTTAACAATTTCAAGAATTTTATTCTGGTTTTGCCTTTGAATTGAAATATAAAAGCCTGGAGATTTATTAATAGGGTAATCACCATAAGCTTTCGCTGCGTATTTAACGTTTTTTAATATCAATTCAAAATTTGCTCCACGCCTAATAGATTCAAAAGTAGGTTTATCGGCACCGTCAACAGATATAATCAAGTCAACTTTTTCACTGACAAGAAAATCTATCATTTGCTTGTCAAGCAGCATCCCGTTTGTAGATATTTCTATATTGCAGTCCGAACGCTTCTTCTGATTTGCATACCTCACCATGTCGCAAAAGCTTTTAACTATTAGCGGTTCACCCCAATTGAAAAGAGAATAGCTTCGTACATAGGGTGATGTTTCGTCAATTATTTGTTTGAACAAATCAAAAGACATAGTTTTACCATGCAAAGATATTTTATCTCTGCACATATTACACCACAAATTGCAGTTCTGCGTAATATCAATATAGAGCTTTTGTGGGCACTTGAAACAATCAGAGCAATCTGCATTTGCCTGTAGGAATTGATAGCTGTTGTTTAAATAATATTTCATAACTTTACTCCTTAAAATTAATTAAATATAAAGCAAAGTCATGTTCGGATTATACTTATGCTTCATACAACTTATCCGAATCAGACTTTGTATGAAGCAAGAACATTGATAGCAGGTAACACCACCATTTTAAAACTCCTTTCATATATGAAAATTTAACCCTATATAGGATCACTGTTATATGTACATCGGGTTAAACACTTTATTTTATAACCCGATTATATCATACAAATGTTACATTTTCTACCACTATAAGAAATATACCGCACAAACTCCAATTGCAAGATATGGAATGAGTGCAAAAGAGTCCTTGAGAGTTTGATTTTTCATTTTTCGAATGATTACGGTGTAAATTACTGCAATTAAAAGCCCAACTATAATGGCAATTAATCCTTTCTCAAATCCGAGCAGAAAGGCACATGCCGCCATTAGCTTGATGTCCGCACCACCATAGGTATTCGGCTTGATAATCGCAATTGCAAGCTGTGGAAGTGTAATCAATACAGCCGCGAGTAGCATGATCGGAATATTAGCAAGCTCTTTTCCGATGAGAGCCGTAATTGCTATCATAATGGAAACGCTGTCCGGTACTTCACGGATGTGGATATCAGAATTTGAGGCGAACAACAGAAGAAAACAAAGGATAGATCCTTGTACAAGCACCGTCCCGAAACCGAAACGAATCGAAACCAGAACTAATATTAATGGCGGCAAAATGATGTTCAGTAGATTCAGTTTCCTGCCGAATTTTCTCTGGGTTGCATAAGCTAATAGCCAGCCGAAGAGTGCGGCAATAATTGCTGTAATGACATACGGTAGACATGCTAGTGCTATGCTTGGATCAAGGATTGGCAAGATCGGCGGATATATATGAGGCGGAATTATTATACCTGCTCCAAAAGCTGTGTTTAACATTGGCTTATCCCTTCTTTTTTGTAAAGTAGACAAATGATACGAGGATAATTACAAGAACAGCGAGAATGCCTACTACGACACCAATGTTATTGGAATCGGAATAAGCAACAATTTCATTTTCTTGTGAAAAGTTATCAACCGTAAAGATGACAGTGTTATTCTTAATTTCGCCGTCCTTTGACTGTGTAACACTACCAGGCATTGTTACGGTAATGGTATAAGGCTTACTACTATCAGCAATATTGGTTGTAGCCTTAAATGTATAGGAATTGTAAAAAAGCCCTTTGCTTTCGGATACATTGGTATCTTTAAAAAGAGGAGTGCTGTCGGTTACCATGATTTTTTTCAGTTCATCTTCAGCATTTTCAGTAACCGTAGTAACCAATATATCGCTTTTAGACACGACAACTTTGAAGTCCGAACCAGCAGATGAGCAACCTGACAGAAATGTCATAAGAATAAATGCCAATAGAATAACCGATATAATTTTTTCTTTCATAAGCTGTATACCTCCATAGATTTGATGTAAGAATAGGGACGACCTGTTAAGGCCGTCCCACCATGAACGTCTTTAATTGCCGCTGTAATTAAAGAGCCCCTGAATCTTTGTGGTTAGTGTTGGGATGATTGTGGTGTTGAAAAGTGCATAGAGACCTCCAAGAAGCAAAGCTCCGATGACCACAGCTATTAAAATTTTGACGGCTTTTGTGAAGAAAAAATTCACACGATAGTGGTGATATTGGAGGAGCACGAAGTGTAAGAAACATAGAGTTTTCCAACCTTTCTTTTAGATTTTAAGGCAAAAAAACACGACTGAACCGGGAT
>JAQVXN010000314.1 GCA_028709135.1 Bacteroidaceae bacterium
TAAGCCATCTCCTCTTCCATGACAAAAACACTTATTGAATAAGTTGATTTCCCATATTTCATATATCGTTAGATGAAATTAGCACAACAATTCTTTAGCACAACAATTGATTCCTAAATCATTCATCTGAAAAAACTAAATGGGCGTATCTTCAGGATTATCTGTGAAGATCTCGTCAACATTCACAATTTCATCCTGATCGAACCATTTTGACAATTTTCTTTTCGCTTTCAACATTACATCTTCAGAAACTTCTCCCCAAATTTTATGCAGAACATAAATCAATACCGCCAGGTCATCTCCTAATCCAGCTATTGGAATTGCATCGGGAACGGCATCAATGGGACTGATCAAATAGCCCAAAGCTCCAATAATAATTGCTTTGTCTTTGATAGATACCTTCTTACTTTCTAAAGTATAATACAATACTAATGATGCATATACCAACTTTACGCCAGCCCTTTTGGCTATACGCGAAATTTTTTCAACAAATCTTTTCTTGGAGAACTTGTCCTTGTAACTCATAAAGTCAGGTAAATCTATATCCATAATGCAATCAATATTATTAATTTATGATATATTCGTCTAATTGAAACGTTAACTAAATTAAACTTCTAACCCCTTCTACAAATCCTTGATTGGTATTTGCCGAAGGTCATTCAGATACGATTTTCTCAAGTGTAATATCTTTTTCCACGTCTCAGACTCAATCTGTTGATGCAAGTCGAAAGAAAAACGCCATGTACCAAGCGCCTCCAACCGATCTACCAATGCGCCAACAGTAATATTCTCTAATGTTTCGGCTGGTTGATAAAACAGTTCACCATCACTGCTTGCTCCATTAACACTAGGATTAATGAGATTAGCCTTCGCCAAGTTATAAAGCAAATCATTTGTTACACGAATAGGTATGTTGGTTTCCAGCTTCAGTTCCAGAGCGGTGTATGGCTTTTTACCCTCGGCAAAACGCTTGCTGATTTTTTCCATCAAAACGATGCTCAACATCAACCTATATCGATGGCTAATCTCATCTGGATTAGCCAAGAATGCGAAGTCTTCCAAATTCTGGTTTGTATAGCACAGTTGGGCGCCAAAGAGGCAAATGCTCCATGATATCTGCATCCACAACATAAATAAAGGTAAGGCAGCAAATGATCCATAGATGGCATTATAACTCGAAAGCAATATTTGTCCATTTACATAAAAAAGTTGAAGAAACTGCATGGCCACACCCGCAAGGATACCGGGAATTACGGCTGACTTAAATTTCACATGCGTGTTTGGCATGAAAATATAAAGACCGGTGAAAGCCAACGACATGAGGACATATGGCATCACGTAGATGATTGTCTTTAAAAATGGCTGCAATAAAATATACTCTTGGGTACGATCGACAAATGTTGTAATGAAGATTGAAATACCTGATACAAGGACGATAATGATTGGAATGATAAAAAACATCGCAAGATAATCTGTGATGGTTCTAAAGACATCTCTCTCTTGCTTGACTTGCCATATCGCATTAAACGTTTGTTCTATATTCCGAGTAAGATTCACAACGGTACCCAACATGAATATTAAACCTACTCCTAGAATGATGCCGCTGTGTGTATGTTGCAAATATGATTCCACAAATAAAATGATAGAATCAGCAACCTGAGGTTGACCCGAAAGAGCTGTCCTAAACCATTGCTCAATGTATTTTGAAAATCCAAAGCCACTGGCGATCCCAAATACCACTGCAAGGATTGGGACGATAGCCAACAACGTAGAATAGGTCAGAGAAGAAGCATGATCTCCTGTTCCTTTCGAAAAAAAGAAAGATATGGTAAGATACAACTTTTTGGTTATACTCACGAACAAGTATTTCAACGGTGATACATCCTTTGGCGACAAACGCCACATATCTACCGTAAGAAATCGTTTTACTTGTTGAACGTATTTACCAGTTTTTTGTAACATATCCTGCCTAAAAGGTCTGTTGTCAATCAACAATGATTAAAAAAATAAAGTAGTGTTTCTATAAGCCGGGTTCTGTACCAAAAAACATTTCGGTGCTCTGCCATTTATCTACTTTGAAAGTCACCTTTCAACTCTAGCATTCTACCCTCCATTGTACGCGAACGTTCAGACGGACAGCCTTCAAACAATGGTATACGCGAACTTGCAACCTCCAGATAGTACAGCTTGACGATCACCCGTCAACTGGTAGTCTCTTACACTACCTTCTCACCCTTACTCCGCAGAGCGGTTATTTTCTTCTACCAACACCTACTGTCACCAATAGCTTCCATTTTCAGAAGTGGAGTGTCCTATGTTGCCCGGACTTTCCTCTCGTATCATCTGATACCAGCGGCAGAGCCGAAACACTTCTCTATATTTCTTACAAATGTACGAAAATAAAACAGATTATGCTACATCACAAAAATAATTTAACACAAGATTTGATGATATCTTGATATAAATTGTCTTTTATAGATACCAATTTGAATAATATATGGACGATTTGAAATAAAACTCAAAGAAAGAGTCATCACAAAAGCATGAAAACAGCAAAACAAACGCAATGAAATTGACCTTCAATTTCAATGACTTTGACAGGCAAACCCAAGCAAATTGGATTGCAGCAAAAAAGAACTTTCATTTGAATGATATTCAACTCGTTAAATAACAGGTCAACAGGTTGTCCCAGATGGAATGTTTTCGACATTTCAGACGTCCAAAAATCAATTATTGTAAAAAAACATCCGAAGCGCTTAATTGGCGTTAATACTGAGGATTAATTTGTTAAATTGGAATAAAGATACACGACAGATTGGCAGATTTTCATTTTTTGCACCTATATTTGCAACAATAAAAACAAGTAAAGCTTATTGACAAAACAAGTAAAGAATCATCAATAAAATATCATTAACGAAACAAATAAAACAGTAAGAAAATGAAAAATTATTCAAAGTATTTGTTGTCGGCATTATGCATCATTGCAGTTGTTTTTTCAGCCGGCGCCTACATGAAAGTAAATGCTGCGAGTGAAAAAGCGCCAGCAGTTGGACAACCTGTTGATCTGACTTATGCATCAGAAAAAGCCCTTCCAGCTGTTGTATACATCAAGTATGTACAAAATTCAAAGACTCAAGTGATCGATGTTCCAAACGATCCATTCTCAGACTTTTTTGGACCATTCGGATTCTTTGGTAATCCAAATGACAACGGTGGCAGGCAGAAACGTCAGATACAAACCGAACCCAAAAGAGCAGCTGGTTCAGGGGTCATTATTTCGAGCGATGGCTATAT
>JAQVXN010000315.1 GCA_028709135.1 Bacteroidaceae bacterium
CGAGATTCTTGCGGAGAGAAGCCCATATCAAGCATATCCAAGTAGTTTTTCTCTGCACTTAAGCATTATTCTTTCCAGGTCTCATAGGCTGGTTTACCAACGAAGAAGAAGGGTTCAATTACAGTTATCTCATTGCCAAATTTATCTTTGCTATAGTTACAATAACGGGTCGACTCCTGGCTATATGCAGCTATTCTATGTCTAACTATTTCATGGCTAATACCTCTATCAACAATAAACATAACTGTAGCTTTTTCGTGTTCAATAATAGATTCATGGCCTAATTCCAGTTTAGACTGAATGAATTGGTTTGCATTACTCTTTTCCATCAGGTTTTCTGATTTGTAACAAACTCGACCGTACCTTTCTAATTTTCTTAAAATGTCATTGGAGAGTTCATTAACCGGCACATTCACTTCTGGCTTGATAATGATCAACTGTGGCCCCCCTTTTTTGATCTAATCGATTATTAAGATAACTTTTAAGACTTTCTTTTGTAATATACTTTATGGTAACACCTTTTCTTATAGAGTCTAAATCTTCTTGATAATCACTTGAATTTAGAATTCTCCAAATACTTTCTAAAACATCTTTATCATCAGATTCTAATGCATACACACAATCAGAAATCATCATTTGCTTGTTGGTCCTAAGCCTCGCAGCTTGACCAGCGTTTCGTCCTACACGGATTATGATTATGTCACCGTTTTTAGCATATGGGATGGTAATAGTTGGTTTTGGGATATCGGTTAAATATCTTGTTGGTTTCCATTCTGGATTAATCATTAGTTCAATGTCAGTACTATGAATGACCGGTGATAACCCGTTTATTTCTAGAAAATTATTACCAATTCGGCCTCTTTTAATCTGAAAACATATGTCCTCATTATATAAATTTTTAATACAATCCCATTGACCTGTTTTGGCTTGAGTTTGTGTTATTCGAGTGACAAAGGCCAATTTATAATTACCATTTTTTTTCATCTCAGCCTTATGAATTGGTACATATCTACTTTTGGATTTTCTATTTTCAATAACTAATATCGATGTTGAGATATCGCTTCCGAAAACATTTGACGGTAAATGAACAATACTATTAAGATAATAATTATTAGCTATATATTTCCTTAGATGAAGGGCCCAATCTCCATTTATAACAGTGCTTGGTACTACTATTACTAATATCCCGTTTTTAGATAACAGCTCTAAATTAGCCAAAATCATAGTCGTTTCAATTCTTTGTAAAGCCAATGGGCGCATTTCCAAATACCCTAATAGTTTTTTAAATCTTGCGGCAGTCTTTAATGATTCTCTCCCAAAAGGTGGATTTGCTAACACTAGAGAATAACTAATATTTTTTTCAAAGCATTTTATAGAATACTCACGACCATCCTTACGTTGAAATTCCGATTTTTCAAATTTGTAATTTATAGATTTCCGATCTATGTCTATACCAGTAAATAATAAATTTGGCCACTTTTTTTTAGCAGCGGTTAATAAATTCCATGAACCAGAACAAATATCAATAGCCGAATCAAGTTTGGCTGTTTTTGGGATTAATTGAATCATTAGATTGGCTGCTTTTTCTGGTGTATAGAACCTCTCCATATTAACCCCCCTTAATAAATATTTTAACATTTAGATGAATCAATTATCTATCAATAAAGGGAGAAAGATTATATCCAAGACAAGTTGAAATTCCAGTACTTCTTGGCGTAATTTCTACAGGATAATCATAAATTATGAGAGTGTCTGGATTTTTTGTTGCATAAAGAGCACACGCAACAGAATGTGGCCTTGTGCCAAGAGGAGCAATCGCAAGTTGGAGTGTGTTATTACTATTATTGAGTTGTTGAATCTTTAAGTACGCCCCAAAAATACTACCAGCTAAGCATCTTTGAATATTCATTGTTGCATTAGCATCCTGAATCGCCTGCATGCAGTTCTGTAATGTCCTAGAGTGCCATCCCGGTTGGAAGGAAGGAAAACCAATCACTGGAGTGATTTTGGTGAATTTTTTGTCTTCAATAATTTTAGTCAAACGATTGCCCTCAAAGCCCAACAAGGCAATTAAATGGACATCTTTTTTTGTTCTTCTAGAAAAACCAGGCACAGGACTAATGCCTGGAGATCCATTTGAAAGAGTAAATTCTCCCAAGTAGCTTTTGTTAGCATATTCCTTTGGCTCTGCGTAACAAGCAAAAAACAATCTGGGTTTATAAGAATCAATAATTAGTTTACACAAATACATTAATAAATGATGTTGTAAACTTGAAATATCGACCGTAACTGCTACTGTTGAGTCAATGTATCTTGAAAGAAAAGCTGCAAGATCAGGTACTGTTTTTATATTGTTGGTTTCAATAATTTCATTATTCTTTGATACTTCTAAGTTGATAAGATTAGATATTTCATTAAGAGTTATTACTAAGCAATTCGTATTATGAAAAATAGAGGGGAAAAATTTACTACGCTCATCTATACCCTTGCCAATAATTATTATGTCAGTAACAGCAATTATAGATTGTCCAACTTTAGACCATTCAAATTCTTCTTTAATCATCACTATATTCACCACCAAATAAGGAACCCTGTTGAGAAGGTTTTAATTTGTTCAAAAATGAAATTGCTGCCTGTTTGGCTTTTTGATCATCGCCAGATAATAAATCCATCACTAACGTAGAAGATAATTCAATTTTGTGTTTTTTCCTATAGGAAATTCCAAAGTATGGACAATATATATGATTTAAATGATAATCATAAAATTCTACTGGCATAGAATCTTTGTCTTTACTCGATTCCCTTTCCTGTAAGATAGCCCAATAAACACCCGCTAATAGTATCTTGTTACTGGCGGAATCAAGTTTAAAATAATCTGTAGAAAAATGATTTGGTTCAGGTTCTCCAAGAGTACTGTTGGGATTATTATGAATAGAACTACATATTTCCCCGAAATTCTGAACAAAGAGTCGTAGTTCTCTTCCATAAGGCTCATATTGAATAATATTGTTTATTTTGTATCTACTAACATATCTAGCCGCTCTTGTTTGCTCCCTTGGAGTGATCGGTCTAATATCACTCCAATCAAATCCATTCATTATCGCAAAATCAAAGGCTTTCTCACACAATTCCAGAAAATATCTGATTATTCCGCTTGATAATGAATATTTCACGCTTAGCGTACCAGCAATACGCAACATGATACCGGTAATTCACGGCAATGATACCACTGCTTTAATGGCAGCAATTCACATATAGATACCGCCAATTCACACATGGATACCGCT
>JAQVXN010000316.1 GCA_028709135.1 Bacteroidaceae bacterium
ATCAGCAATGAAATAAAGATTGTTGCAAATGTAGAATTCAGTCCTGACAAATAAGATGGATAATGGTGTAAAAACAATAATGCCTACGCTCTTCTTAGGACATGGAAGTCCTATGAATGCGATAGAAGATAATTGTTATACCGCAGGATTTGAACAGATTGCAAAGGGATTGCCTACACCAAAGGCAATCCTTTGCATCTCTGCACATTGGGAAACTCGCGGAACTTATGTCACTGCCATGGACTGGCCCAAGACTATTCATGATTTCGGAGGATTCCCAGAACCCCTTTATCAGTTCGAGTATCCTGCTCCTGGCAACCAGGTGTTGGCCGAACACGTGCAGGAAATGGTCACATCGACAAACATTGAGTTGGATTATGACTGGGGCTTTGATCACGGCTGTTGGGTGGTCATGAAGTTTCTCTATCCGCAAGCGAATATCCCGATTGTAGAACTCAGCATCGATTACACTCAGCCCGCCGCTTATCATTATACTTTAGCCAAAGAACTGGCAGCACTTCGGTCGGAGGGCGTGATGATCATAGCCAGTGGGAACATCGTTCACAATTTGCGGAAGATAGACTGGACTCATATCGAAGATGCCGGTTTCGGATATGATTGGGCTGTAGCTTTTAATGAGAAAATAAAGAACTTGATTCTCGATGGTGACCATCGACAAATCATTGATATCAAAAAAACTGATGAAAACTATCGCTATGCCGTACCATCTCCCGATCATTTTCTGCCGTTACTCTATCTACTTGCCCTTCAGACGCAAGATGATAAGTTGAGTTTCTTCAATGATTCATTAGTAGGCGGTTCTCTAAGTATGACATCACTACTGCTAGAACAATAGCAGTAGTGATGAAATCCTCCGTTATTCACTTCTCGTTCGTTATAATATTCTATCTTAAGTCAAAGCACGTTACAACAAAAAGTGACACGTATCACGTGTTTTTCAAAATCATTAGAGGAAATCCTTACATGATATTTAATAGGAATCTTACTGTCTCACAGGCTTTTTCAAGTTCGTATTTGTAAAAAACAAGTTGTTATTTGAAAGATACAAGTTGTTATTCGTAACATGCACAACAAATATATTGTTACGCAAGCCATAGTTTGTGGACAAATTATCTAACCCCATAAAATAAATGTGTAACAAAATTTTCATGGGGTTGCCCACACACCTTAGAATATGTACAAAAAGCTGGTAGAATCACGAACATAAGAAATATCAAGAAGTTGTATTAGCCCTCAAATTGAAGGAATTAAGTTTGCTCGTATTTAATTCCACCAAAACGTTTATGAATTTTCGGATAACCGTTTGCTCAAATAAAATGATATTATATATTAAAAATAAGATTGTGTCACAATAATTAATTTGTATATTCGCGGAATCATTATGAAAAACAGAAAAAAGTTAAATGTTTGATTTAAAATTGGTACAGAAAAAAATCATGATAAAAACAGTTTTATTTATCTGTTTGTCCTTTTTTGCAGTAAACCAAGTAGCTGCACAGAACAAGCTTCCCAAAAACAATATTTGTGCAGATGAGACAAGTTTATCTGGACAAATCATTGGATTTGCAAACCCCAATAAACTTATCCTCGTTTTTTCCACTCAAGATGTATTACTTGGTGAAAAAAGTTATCAAGCGACTATTTATCCTGATGGCAAATTTAATGTTCGCCTTCCATTGTGTTTTAAATATCAATTATTCGGATATCATATTATGGCAGATGATGAAGATCAAACCAAATATGGATATGGCGATTATGGATATGGCTTATTTATGGTCGATCAGAATTCTCCAGTAAAAATTAATTTCATGTTTGATAGAGATTCTTGCTATTCTGTTGTAAAAGGGAATAGAATTTTTCGGGTTGAAGACCAAATAAATTTAATTCCAGCACTGTCTTTTTTTTATGAAAATATGAATTTCTTGATTTCCAAACAGGATTTCGAATTAAACATGGAACATTATGCAAAAAAGCAGTTGGATACGTTATGCATCAAGCGAATTCAAGAAACCTTCAATGCCATAAAACTTTCTGAAGCTGCCAAGGAAGTGCTCACGATCTCTTTTCGTTCACTTTATGTCAGTGGACCATTGTTAACATATTGCCAAGATGCAGAAAAATATGGAATAATGCAAGCAGAGCCACCCTTATCTTATTATCGTTTTCTGAAAAAGCTCAATTTACAGTCGCCTCTTTGGTTTTATGATATTTATTTGGAATCCTTATTACACCGTCTGATAGATGTCAAAGCCTTTGGCATAAAAGACATCGGGGATCAACCTGTAGAAGTTTGGATAAATGATGTCAGCAAAAAAATTAAAACTATTATTGGATTTAGTTCAGGCAATTTTTATGATTTGCTGGCAATGACAGCCTATGAAAAACAAATCAACAAAAACGGAATTCCTCTTTCTGCTACACAAAAAGAAAATATACGGTCATATTTTAAAGCAGAAAAGCAAGATTTGATTAAACTATTATTGCGTTGTGATAGTAGCATAGTTAAATATGCTGATTAAAAGATATCGACTGTTGTTTGTCAAGGACATTAAACTTTTCTTCATATATAAGTACGACTCTAACAATAGTCCGTTAAAAATTCAATATAGATTACGTGGCATAAGCACTCATCTCAATGGGTTCCATGATAAATTTATGATTTAAAGTTCTGTTTCATTTAAAGCCGGACAGCTCAAAACAACTTCTAACAATATAAGAGTTGTAAATCAACGATTTAAGCGTCACAAAAGGAAAAAACTAACAAGATTGTTACTAATAAAGTTAGTACTTTCTATTACATTTTCTGTCCAATTTTACGCCAAAAACACCTTTATAAATGACTTAAAGCGTATTCTTCCAATTATAAAATAAGTGGTGCCCTCTATTTAGGGTCTGCTAATTAAAATCAAATGATTGATTATGAATAATTTATATCAGAATATATTTGTGTATATGTTAGGAAAATAGTACCTTTGGATGTTAAAAGTTTATGATGGCATGAAATATTACTCGCAGTATAATACCCCCTCTCTGTTTGACCTTGAGCAATCATTGTCGGGATTAAGCAAGTCAAATCGCTGGGTTAAGCTGGGTGACAGCATCCCTTGGAACAAAGTTGAAGAGGCGTACAACAAGCGTCTGGAGAACGAACATCACGGAGCAGGAAACAAACCAGCTCGGATGGTTGTAGGAGCACTGATCATAAAGCATGTGGAAGGTCTGAGTGAGGAGAAGACGATACAAGAAATCCAGGAAAATCCGTATA
>JAQVXN010000317.1 GCA_028709135.1 Bacteroidaceae bacterium
GACAGGTGGTGCTTCGTTTGCAAAAGATATTACTACCGTAAAGTTTAGCAATGTTGCGAGTGGGGTTACTCAAGCGGTATTTAAATATTTGGCCCCAAACAATATGACACTGGGTATATCGGGTGGTACAGTAAAATTCAAAAATTATAATATAACAAAAACTTCTTTATTAAATTCTGCTGCAGGTACTTGGGTTTCAAAAAGCGATACTGTAACATTCTCGAACCATACAAAAGATGGGAAAAATATGTCGGCTGCCATGCAGGTTCACGTGGACGGTAAAATGGTTCATTATCAGGGACCATATACGTATGATAATTCAAAAGGAACGGGAACGATAACTGACACGGCGACTAAACAGCAAATGACTTTTACTATTGTAAATAATAATACATCGTTTGTGAATGTATTGACAGTTGTAAGTGGTAAGAATATCTGGGTACTGAACCGTTTTTACGCTAGTTAAGTAAATGAAGAAAACTTGGAAAGGTCGGTGTCGAGAAGATTAAAGACCACCGACTTTCCAAGTCTTTTTTGAGAGCCGAAATAATATTTGGATAAAAGGGAAGAAAATGAAAAAGTTATTATTTGCAGGAGTGTTTATTTTGATTGTTTTGTTCTGTTTGTCCTCTTGTTTGGACAATGACAATGATGAGAATTCTTGGTATGTAGATGAGGTAGCTGTTGTAACCGAAGGTGATTCCTGCTATTTTGTGGGTAGTGGGGGTGATATTTATGTGCCGCAACCCAAGTATATAAATAAGGCAAACATGAAAGTGGGAGCTATCCAATTTAAGATTTCAAAAGAAAGCGTAAAAGGGGAGGATCATACCTATTATATAAACCTATTGAATAATCCTGTGCCTTTAGATGCAACTGTAAATTCTGCTTCTAGTCGTTTAAAATTAGATTCTGTTAAAGATAACGTTGTGCGGTTGGTTAAGGTGCACAGTTTTATTAATAATCGCTATTTGGTTTTAGGCGTTAATTATAATGTGCAACAAAAGAAACATTTTCAGACGCTTTGCTATGCTGATGATGAAGGATTTAGTCATTCTTCTTCTACAAATGTGCCCGATACGTTAAAATTTATTTTGCGTCACAATGCAAATGGAGAAGAGAATACAAGCATTACTTCGTATGATTTTTTCTTGCAAGCTGGAAAAATTTCAGGGTTTTATTATGCCTATGATATTAAAGATATTCTGGATGCGGCATTAAAGAAGAATAACAATAAAAAGATGTATATAGACGTTGAATATAAATATGGTATAGGTGCAAACGTTTTGGGTGAAAAGTATCACGTTGGATTTAATTATCCACTGAAATAGCAAAGAATTATATAGATGAATAAGAGATCCACGGAAGAAGAATGGCTGAAACAATTGCGCTGTAAGGTACAAAACCACGAAGAGAAGTTACCTATAAATGGTTGGCAGAAATTGTCTCAATCTCTCAGCCTTTCTTCGCAGCATGTATTTTGGAAAAGAGTTTCTCGAATAGTTGCTGCGGCCGTTATTGCTGCTTTGCTTTTATGGCCTTTTGCTGGAGATCATTTATTTAAAAAATCTATAGAAACAAGTAGACAAAATGATTTAGCAAAAACGCCCTGTTTAGAGAAAACGCTTTCGACTTCCTTAAATCTGACCTCTTCTAGGGTTACAGCTGTTGTTGAAAAAAAAATAAGATATCGCTCGATTCGTGTAAAGAGAGCAGTCGCAAACGAAATAGTTGCTGCTCACGACACGACATGTGTAGAGAAGGTTCAGAATAATGAGGAATCGTTTTCTACTTCTGTAACAAACAAAAAGCAGATAACAGAAAATCAGAATAATTCTGTACAAAAGTTGGTTATCCCTGATTTTAGTTTGTCTGATAAAGAGTTGATGAAAAGTTATAACGTTGAACTTATTTTTGCAATGGGTGGCAACGGGATTTGCTCGAATATTTCAGAAAATGGAAGTAATTTAGTTCGAACAGAGAGCGAAACAAATCTATCTGATGATGGATTTAGTAGAAATCAAGCAGAAACACCATTTATTGGGCAGACCCAGGTAGAAATGAGACACAGATTGCCTCTGAAAATGGGCCTTCTGGTGAGTAAGAGGATAACAAAAGCACTCAGTATCGAAACAGGTTTGACAGGAACATATTTATTATCTGTGCCACGAGATGAGTCTTTGGGCAATAATTATGATCAACGCATATATTATATAGGTGTACCACTGAAAGTTTCATACCATTTTTATCATCAAAAAAGGGTGTCAGCGTATTGGTCAAATGGAGTTGAATCCGAAAAATGTGTATCTGCAAAAAGAGGAGATACAAAATTGCATTTAAATAAGCTGCAATGGTCTGTTAATTCTGCACTTGGTATGCAGGTGAGTATATCTTCTCATATTGGGCTGTTTGCGGAGCCAGGAGTTAGTTATTATTGGGGAAATGGCACAAAGATAGAAACTTTCAGAACAGAGCATCCTTTGAGCATAGAACTTCATTTCGGTTTGAAACTGAATTTGTAAACAAATGAGCGAGAAAGAGATGGTAAAAGGATGCCGGCATGGAGACAATGAGGCACGAAAGGAACTCTACATGCAATATGGCGGTTTGATGCTCGGGCTAATTTCACGTTACATCTCTGATAAAGAGGAGGCAAAGGATGTTTTGCATGACGGTTTTATTCGTGCTTATAGTGCTTTTATTAAATTCGATTGGCGCGGGGAAGGGTCTTTACGTGCATGGTTGAGCCGTTTATTTGTCAATATGGCACTGAATTATTTAACTTCTTCAGAAAATAAATTGCAGTTTGAGAATATTGATGATGAGTATGATTTAGTTGACGACACGACGATTCCTCATGAAAATGATGTAATGAATATACCAGAAGACGTCTTGATCGGTTTTATTCAGCAGCTTCCGGCAGGATACAAAACCGTATTTAATTTGTATGCCATTGATGGATTTTCACATAAAGAAATTGCAAAGTTGTTGAATATTAAAGAGCGAACGTCTTCTTCTCAGTTTTTTAAAGCCAAACAATTGCTTGTACGCAAAATTAATGCTTATCTTACAGAAAAGTGAATAGGGAAACGAAGAGGGTGTGACAGTTTTTACGCATCGTCTTTAGATACTTTTCTATTGGGGTTCTATTGTGGGATCAATGGTTTTCGTAAGCCAGACGCGGTAGCGTTGTCGTTGGTCCCAAGAATTTCCAGCAGAAGCGAAGTCACAAAAATGAATAGCTCGCGGAGTTCCAAAGTTTTCCTGATC
>JAQVXN010000318.1 GCA_028709135.1 Bacteroidaceae bacterium
CGGTAGTCCGTAAACTGATAGAATCCTATATCGAAATGATCAGGAAAGCCAAGGATCATCATTTGAAGGTATATCTTGGTACCATTACGCCTTTTTTGGGATCCGGTGTTTATTCTGTTTCTCATGAGGCCGTCCGTGAGGAGGTGAATGATTGGATACGTTCTCAGAAAGATAAGGTAGATGGAATCCTGGATTTTGACAGACTTCTCAGCAACCCTCTTGATCCCCATCGGATGAAAGAAAATGTGCAAGGAGGGGATTGGCTTCACCCAAATCCTGAGGGTTACTTGCAGATGGGTGAATATGCGGCTGAGATAATTTCTGGTGAGAATATGAAGAAGAAATAAAGTAATATGAGTTTAATCACATTCTGTTTTTCAAAATTTGTCTGATTTGACATTTTAAAAAGATATATGTGATTTTGCTGTTATGTTAATCCGTTTTTATGTTTTTTTGATAATAAAAACATCTTTTCTGCTGCAATAAATATTCCTGTTTGTTTTTCGTCTCAATGATTAGAGAAGGAGAGATTCTTGTACCTCTTCTTTTTCAATTATTCATAATTATTCTACTTTTATTTAATTTTGTCTTGTCTTATATGAATTAAAGTTGCATATAGATTATTTTTTATCTAAAATGTTAACTTTTTGAAAGAATTATTTGGAAATTTGATAAATGTTCCTTAATTTTACATCCGAAATAAGAATTTAACCTAATTTCTTTTAGAGAAATTTAATTTTAAGGATAATTCAGGAACTGAAGAATTAAGGTTTTTGTGAATACTGTTGATAAGCTCAAAGAAGTATTAGCGAGAATTTCGAATAAATAGTCTGAAAAATCTTTGGATTCTTATAGCAGTTTCAGTAGTATCCTCTAAGGCTACCCAGCAAGCATTTGATGCCAAGTTGGTTAAAGATAATGGTCAAGTACGTATTGAACTTCCGGATTTGGGACTTAGTATTCCTGCAAAGTTGGATGAATCTACTCTTTCCTTACATATTTATGGGGGGCAGTATATGGGGCCTTTTGTAGATGAAACCTCTTCGGATGATCCAACACCTGTCACTCGTTATGTGTGGACGATGTTATGGGATGAGAACGATGGATACGTCACATGGTTATCCGATTATGGACTGGTAGGTCAGTTCAATTATGATGAAACTGATAATCTGATTTATACAACCGTGTTAAAGGATGATGGCACATGGGGAGACTATAGTGCCACAAGTCTTAGAATGGGTTATTTTACATCATCCTCAGTTTGCTCAAGTTCTACTCGAGTCACAACTGGCTATACATATCTCACTTCTATAGCCTATCCCAGACTTCAAAAAATTGCAGCCTCAGATGCAAAAAGCTTGAAGGCAAATTGAAGACTTAAATTTGAATTCTGAAGAAATTATAGACCTGACCAGTACTTTGGCCAGGTCTTTTTCTGCCCTTTTAATCTAACCATTAAGAAGGATAGATTTTATGTTGGGCAAGTTCAACATAGAAGTGCAATCGGCTGACAGGTGTAACCTTAATAATCTATACCTGAAAACATCGAGGGGCTAGGGGGCGAGGAGCCCCCATAAACGACTTTGCATGGCAGAAGAAATTAGCAATGTATAAAAGAAAGAAAAGGGAGAACGCTTTCTCCCTAAAATCAATTATATTTGCATTGCCATGTACAAACATTTGATTTCGGAACAAAGATACGCAATTTATTTAATGCTGCAAAAGAATATGTCCCAAAAAGACATTGCAGCAGCTATCGGGGTGAGCCCCTCAACTATTACAAGGGAGCTAAAGCGCAATAGTGGCAGTCGTAGCAAATACAACTGGAATACAGCTCAGTCTAACGCCACATACCACAAGCACAGACATCCCGGTAATCACGCAGTGAAGGCAGAGATAAAGACCGAGGTTATCTCACTGCTTGTTACTAAGCAGTGGTCTCCCAGACAAATATCCGGCCGTTTGGCGTTGGTGGGCAAGAATATTTCTCATGAGACTATATACAAGATGATAAGGAGTGACAAGGCCAATGGTGGAAACCTGTACAAAAACTGTCGACATCACTTGAAACATAGGCACAGACCAGTCGGAGAAGCACGCATAAAGATCCCCAACCGCACAAGTATCCGGGAACGGCCTAAGGAGGCGGATGGCAGAAGATTCGGCGACTTGGAAATGGACACCATCGTAGGTAAAAACAATAAAGGAGCAATCGTGACTATTATAGACAGAAGTACAGACTGGCTGGTTATGAGAAAACTGCCTCATGGCAAAAATGCAACGGAAGCGGCCAAGATGATAGTACATCTATTGGAACCATACCGGAAATGGATAAAGACCATCACCACAGACAACGGATCAGAGTTCTTCGGTCATGAGTACATTACTAAAAAACTTGGTATAAAAGTGTATTTTGCAGACCCTCATGCGCCATGGCAAAAAGGTGGCATCGAAAACACAAACGGCCTTATAAGACAATACATACCAAACGGTACAGATTTTGGGGACGTAAGTCAACAAAGAATTAAGATGATACAAAGAAAAATTAACGCAAGACCAAGGGAAAAATTAAATTTCCTCACTCCAGATGAAGTCGTTTACAAAAAAACTTCGTAAATTTGCACTTGCTAATTGACTCCGCCTTGCTTTACAATTTCGGCAAACATTTAAATCTTTTCTTTCTTGTAATGCAAGTCAGCTCTTACTAAATGCTATTATCTTGGAGACTATTGTAGAAGATATCTTGGTTATCTATAATGGTTGAACTAATATATATTCTTTTTGAGGTTCATGTTCCTCAACTATTTTTTTCTAAAAAACTTTAAACTTAGGTTATATTTAAGGAATGGATACTTCTTTATATGAAATTAATGATCTTGATTTAACGTAAAATAGAAATTCTAAGAGATTTTTCAGTCTGTTAAGTCTGTGTTAATCATTTTCATTTTGGTTTCTTTTTGAACTTTATATGAAATAATCGTTGTCATATAAGTCCAATTTTATCTTACATACTTCCTTTTTGATAATTTTAGTAAATGCATTTCGTAGTTCAACTTTATATATATAATGTTTTCATCTCATGCTTTTGTTAACCTGAATATGAATTAAAGCTGCATAAAACATACATTTTTGTGTTAAATCTTAACTTTTTGCAAGAAATATTTGGAAGTATACTGAATATTTCTTAATTTTGCTTCCCAAACAGAAATTTACTTTAATTTCTTTTAGAGAGATTTAATAATAGAAAAGGGTAATTTCTGAATGAAT
>JAQVXN010000319.1 GCA_028709135.1 Bacteroidaceae bacterium
ATCCAAGCTGCCCAATTTCTTGTCCATGACAAGATCAACATCATCTACATATTTGCTGCCGTCATCTTTGTCGACATCAAATTTAAACATATCTTTGTCGGACAAAGAATCCCAGCTGATGTCATATAAGCCCACATTTTTGTCGGAAGGAGTTGCATCTTTCCATTCCTGAGTAAAATCAATAGTTACCGAGTCTTTTACTTGATAATATTTACTATCTTTCGTGTAAGCAGTATCTGTTAAAGTAGGTTTAGTCAAATTTGTAATTGTAGTGTTTAGTGCATTACTATCTGCTACAACATAATAAGAATCATTAACACCTGTATCACACGGATTCGCTGGAATAGTAGAAACTTTATTATCACCATCTAATGTTACCGCTTCAGCTTTATAGTTTGTTCCGTCAAATGTTAAAATCAACGGTGCGTCGCCAGTAATTTCATCACCGCTTTTAATAGTTTTCGTTTCTAGACCTTTAGCAACATCAGAAATATCTAAGTCTTTTTCTTCTTTTGCAGTTGCCGTAAGTAAAGATTTAACATCGTTATCTAAATATTTTTTGTCTTTAGTTAAATCAGATACCTCAGCAACCTTCTCGCTTTTTAGAAGTGCCGCAGCAACATCATCTTTTGTTACGGAACTATCTGTAACCTTGTCGCTCATATTTTTTGCGAGCGGGATATACATGGTGATTCCCGGAACGACACCATCAACTGTGATGCTGTTGCGGTCGGTTGTGGTAAACGGAGCTTTTACATCACCCCATACGTCTTTGTCGTTTCCAACAATGTCTTCACCGTCATCGTTGTAAACTTTATTTGCTGTCACATCAGCGGCGAATGCAGAAACAGCCATTGAAGCTGTCATAGCGCCAGCCAACAGAACAGAAAGTACTTTTTTCATGTTCAATTACCTCCTTACAAATTTAAAAAAATCAATTTTAGAAAGTCGGAAAAAACAACCCTCCAGAAATTTTTTCCTATTTCATTTCCTATTATAAGTCATAAAAATTGACGTTCAAAAATGACGCAAAGTTTTCGTTACTTGTAAAATTTTTCTATTTGATGTATGATGATATGGAGAGGAGGTGGCAAAATGCTTAAATTTACCAATGAAAAAGCATTAAAGATATCCACCGATATCGCAAAAATTATTTGCCATAACCCTAGCAATAAAATGGTTCTAACAGAAGATACTGCAACAAATATTGCGCTCTTTATTAAAACAATGGCAACGGAACTAACAACGGATAGTGAAAAGTAAATCCTCTTATTTATCTAATCAGTGTAGGCGTTACACAAAACATATGAAAGCCGCTCCAAAAGCAGGTATACCTGCTTTTGGAGCGGTTCTTTTTTGACCGAACTATCCGATTTTTATACTATTTCTTTTTAACGGGAATCCAAATCTCGCTGTAATAATTTTCGTCTTTCACACCAGTTGGGTATTTGGTGGGATCATCATACATTTCAATAATGTAACCTGCTGCAAATTCGTAGTACCCTTACCACAATTATAACACGATTTAATACAAAGAAAAGACATACCTTCCCCTCGGTGGAAGATATGTCTTTTATGTTCAAGGTGACAAGACTTGAACTTGCAGCCTCTGCGTCCCGAACGGTGCCGGAAAAGTCCTATAAACCCGCTAATAATCGGCATCTACAAAATTGTGAGGGACACATAAGGGGCACATGACATTTTCATACTAGACAAAAAACCACTTATTTTTTAGTGGTTTTTTTCTTTTTTATTCAAATAAAACGGCCTTTACCTGTTCGTAAAACTCCTCTGTGGAATCATAGGGTATCCGTGGAAAAGCAACGTCCAAAACTACTACATCTTTATAAATTATATATTCATGAAAACCATCCGGACCATCCATAAACAGCCGAATATAATCTTCTCCAAATTTGCTTTTCAGTTTTTGCCCGTCATCCGGTTTATATTTGGTGCTTTGCTTTAAGGAGTTTAGCTGCTGATAGATGTCAACCAATTCTTTTGAACGATTGCAAAACGTATCCTTTTCGTATTTGCTTGATTCTATAAGCTCTGCATATGCGGTTACAGTTACCGGCTTAAAAAAAGACATCAGCTTTCGATAATCTGATTTTCTAATTTTGTAGAAAACAGGCTTACCATTTGCTGTTTCTGTATAAGCCAACTTATCATCATAAAACGATACGTTTCTTGTATTATTTGAATATTTTATCATTACAGTTCTGCAATACCCACCCACTGGAACGTCCGATTCACTGTCTTTGGGGCGGGTTTCAATGATGTCCAAAAAGGCTTCTATCTCTTTGATTTCTGTTTTATCTGTTATAATATGTCCATTTGGGTTTCCATAAAAATCATCTCCGAAAATCACTGCATAAAGCGCTTCTTGTTTGGACGGATTCTCGTCTTTTATGGTTGCAATTGGTTGCTCTGCAAAACCAGATACAGATAAAATCATGCATAAGGATAATAAAATCGGCACGAATGAAAAATGCTTTAATTTCAATTTTACCCCTCCTGCTCTATACCGTTCTCATTGCGTATAGTATATCGTTATTTTTAAGTGGTTTCAATCTTTATTAGACAATGCTAATCACATTAAGAGAACACCTCACAGAACGCTGTAAGTCATCCTGTGAGGTGTTTGTTTGAATATTTAGAACTATTTTTTTAGAAATGATGAATCGGTAATAACTACTGTTTCACCCATATTGGTTGTAAAATGCAGATAACCTAATTGGTCTATTGTGTAGTTTGGAACAGCGATTCGCGTTAGTCTTTTCTTGGTTGAGTCATAGTTATAGAACCGCAGTGTTTGCAGATTCATACCAGTTAGATCCATGTTTGCTGTTACCGTGACCGGCATGCCAAACGAACCTTTCTGCGTAAATTTAACCATCTGCATTTTGTTCTTATAAGATTTTGAAAGCGATGTTCTCAAGGACTTATCATCTAACGCAACACCTAATTTGATGTTGGTCTTGGATGTGAACAGTTTTGGATTGAACGAAACGCGGCTTACCAATTTTCCTGCGCTCGTCTTGCTTATGTTCATTTGTGGCGTAACTGCATTCCTTTGTTTTTGGCTGCCGCATCAATTGCCTTTACAACAGACCGTACGGTCGCCGGGGAAATTTCATTGCCTGCTGTAATCGGAATATTGGCAGTTGCAGCATTTACTTTGGTTTTGATTGCGGTATTAATGGCTGTACGCACGGATGCTGTGGCGTTCTTGGTTGCGGTCGAGGCTTTTACAAGGTT
>JAQVXN010000320.1 GCA_028709135.1 Bacteroidaceae bacterium
GAAAAAGGCGAAATTTCGGCACGAAAACGATTCGGGCGAAAAATGGCTCAAAATATACTTCGTAAACCTCCCTTCTAAGGCTTCGTTTCACTCAGCCTTAGAAATACGCCCAACCTCCAATAAATTTGATGACTTATAAAGCCAGTTTCACATTTCGGTACTCCTATATCGTTAACCGAGATTAAAGTTCAACGAAAGGCAACCAATATTCTGTACTCTCAATCTATAAGCCTTTACGTTTAGATTACCACAAGGACTTTATATTATCTGGCAGGGCTTTGTTATTCAACTCCGATTATAGAAACTAATATTTGTATTTCTTTACGCTTCTTAGTTATTACGTTGCGTATTACTACTGATATGCCCATTTCGCAATAGCACCCAATTAAATATGGATTGTTCTGTACATTCTCCTTTCTGTTTCGTTTGTATATACGCAAAGAGGGTTTATTATTGCAATCCTCTCAATCTAATACAGGGTATACATATGCTGCATATATACATAGTATAATTATTCTCTATTAATATCATCTTCGTTTTTGAAGAGTATTTTTGCTAAAGCATCGACATTGAGATTTTCTTCTTTCTTCCCGATTCTTCTCAAGTTTTTAAGAATATCAGCTTTGAATTTATTTACATTATATTTCCGAAGGCTACTGAACTGGGCTATGATCGCCAATGCTTCATTTAGCAAACGGCTTCTTGCATTTCCTGTCCCTCTTTTAAGGCAATTGGCTTCAAATGACACAAAACCGTCTATTTCCAATACTCTTGCTATCATATACTGCTTTGGGGTCATTTTTTTGCTCATTACCAATTTATTTAATACAACAACCCGACTTATTTCTTTTACCCAGAAACTATACAACCCAAGATAATTATCTAAAATATCCCCAATAGTTTTAACATGAGCCATGTCTCTATTAATGAAGGATTGCTTGTCAAACATATCAAATTCTATTCTGAAAAAATTATAATTTTTGTCGGATAGAGCTTTGAATGCTTTTTCTTTTGCCTTTTGGTCATATTTACCTTTTTTCTTATTCTTGTCCAAAAGCTCTTGGGTTTTATCATACATTTTCAATTCAACATCTTCTCCTTTGAAGCCTACGGTTTCACAAGTAATATTATACCTTTTGAAAGTTGAATATTTAACAATCATAGGAACAAGTTGTCCCACTGGAATACGAGGTCTGATTATCAATCCTATTTCGCATTTGGTAAAAGTCGCTTTGCGAAAATCTTTCATGTCTATGCCTAGAATCTTTGCTATTTTCGAGAAGGCTTTATTTGCAGTTTTTCCCGTCAAATCTAAAAGAGAGAAGCCTCCAAGATACCACTTGCGAATACTATTTTTAATTACTAACTCCTGCTTTTCGGGATTGTATTTGAGCAAAAGATATACCTCTTTTTCTTTTCCTTCGTGATTATACAACCGATAAACTTCACTTTTAAATGAATATCCTTGCGGTTCAAGATTGGGATTTTCCGACAAGTTGCCCTTAAATCTTCGGAGCGTTATTTTTATATTATCAATCATAGACCTTGCTTTTTATGCTTTGCCATAAACTCTATAACATCCTTCTTGTTAAACATTACGCTTCTTCTGCCCTCAACCTTAACATAAGGGAAACCGTCATACATTCGCATTCGATACAAAGTAGAATGGGAAAACTCAAACATACTGCAAACGTCTTTTGAAGAAAGCATGTCGGAGGGCTTTCGCTCTTTCTTTTTCTCCTTCTTCGCTTCTTTGACCATCAATTCGGATATTTGGCTTTGAACATCAAACAATTTCTCTTGCATAACAAGAATGCCTTTCATGTAAGCCTTTTGCCTTCGGAGGAGTTTTTGAATATTATTGACTTCATTTATTTGCTTCATAAATCAATATTTATATCGGTCAAATATAATCATTATTTGAAATATAAACAAAAAAAAGATTGTCTCCTAAACAATCTTTCAACTCTGAAATACAGCAAATTATATTCTAATCCAATCTACAACGATAAGTAATGCTTCCCGATTGATTTTTGGAGGTATTAAAACTACTAAATTCCGTCTTTAGAGCAGCATCTAAGCATGATTGCTTCATCGAAGTATTATTTATTGACGTTTTGGTATTTATCTTAGCATCAACAACTTTTCCTTCGGGATTTACTTCTATATCAACAATTATGATGCCATCTTGAAAATCCTCGTTAAATGAAGGTCTTCGAAGAGATTTAGCTGAACGACCTGCAATAGTATAAGACAAATTGCTTGCTCCGACTCCATTATTTATGGTTTTCTTTTTCTCCACTTCCGATTTTAATTGTCGTTCGTATTCTGCTTCCCTTCTTGCTTCTGCCTCTTTTCGTTCCGCTTCCTCATTTTTCCTTTTTTCTTCAAATTCGACTTTGGAGCTTACTGTCTTAGATTTAATAATTTGAGATTTAACGCCACCTACTAATTCTGACAAATCGCAATATATTTCTTCGGTTTTAGTATTAACCATGTATAAATTCAAGGTTTTAGCCAAAATATTATTCTGCACCAATGGAAATTCGGGATGCTTCTCTGAGGAAACTTTATTAAGTTCTACGACAAATAATAAGCAAGTAGAACAATATGGATTAGACATATCTTCTTCGATTTTTAACGCCAAATCTTCATCTGCAATGGGAATCTGTATATATTGATAGGCATAGACTTCATTGTTATACTCTCTCGTTCTTTTAATATTCAGTTTATTAGCAGGAAAGGACGTACATATATTTTTCCCAAATCCGATATATCCTGATTGGCTTGTACGTTGCCAATCTAAAACTCCAATACGGAAGGTGAAGCTCTTTTTATTTATGTCATACGCACTATTATATCTCAAATTATAGAGGATATAAAATATACTGGCAGAAAGACAAGAATAATCATTAGTTAGTTCGGATAAGTAGTTGGCGTATTCTTCCGTCTTTTTGAAAGTATTTCTTTGCAATGGCGTTTCATATCTTTGGTTTAATCCGAAATAGCCAAACACATCTTTATTTATCAATGAGGCAACTTGCTCTACCTTGCAAATGTTATATTCATCTTCACTGCCTCCCGAAAGATAAAACTTTCCTGTCCCAATCTCAATTTTATAACATTCATTTGTCAAGTCTTCATAAGATTTCTGCCCCCAAGCACATATACTACATATAGTAGCAATCAAAACAACCGAAATTTTTCTCACAATGATATTTATAATTTCTCTTCGGCAGTCAATTAAGAGGGATTTAT
>JAQVXN010000321.1 GCA_028709135.1 Bacteroidaceae bacterium
CTAAAAAACGATTAAAGCCCGTACGCTGAATCGGTGGCACTCCCGACTCGTTTTGATCGTTCATAACAGTTTGCCCTATATTGTCTGGAGTCACAGATTTCCCGTTCATCAACAAGAAATCCTCTGCTGTACGCGCTTTAGGTATAATTATCCAACATATAATATATATAGGTAAAAATATTAACTTTGTAAACAAACATAATCCAATAATCAGCAGACGCCAAATAAGTACATCACCACCGAAATAATGTGATAAACCCGACATAACGCCCCCTAACATACAGTCTGTAGGATCTCTAAACAATTTTTTCTTGATGGGAGTCTTGCCCTCATCTATATTCTGTGCTTGCTCTTCTTGTTCAGTTGCTTTTTCTTCACCCGCCATTTGATCTGGATTACCAATACGACGAATTATTTCCTGCACGTGTTCAATGCTAATCGCATTTACTCCGTTAACTTTAAGTTCTTCCAATAATTCTGCAATGCGATGTTCAATGTCATCCACAATTTCTTCACCACCATCCTGTTTACAAAAATATGCTTTTAAATTGTCTTCATATTTTTTGAGTAATTCGTAAGCATCTTCATCTATAGCATAAAGAGAGCCGAAAAGATTAATAGTAATATTCTTTTTCATTTTTCTTCGTTGTTTTTATTGTCTTGAGTTTCTGTTGAAATATTATTCTTTAGTAGAGCCACAGTATTGGCTAATTCATTCCAAGCTACATTCAATCCTCCCAGCCAATTTAACCCTTCTTCAGTTAGTGCATAGTACTTTCTGGGTGGGCCTTGTAAAGATTCCTGCCATTCATAACTTAGAAGTCCATCTTTTTTTAGTCGTGTTAATAAAGGATACAATGTTCCTTCCACAACGATTAAATCCGCTTCTTTAAGGCGCTGAATAATGTCGTTGGCATACGACGGTCCTCCACGCAATAATAAAAGTACACAATATTCCAGCATACCCTTACGCATTTGTGATTTTGCATTGTCAACATTCATTTTCTAATTTGTTTTAATTGCTCCAGTTATTTTTCTGTTTGTTTTCGAATGCAAATGTAATGGTAATAAAGTACTATGCAAAACAAAGTACTAAAACAATGCAAGCTATTACGAATATTTAACAACTGCACATCTTTTATGTATGAAATAACTTCAGAAAAAGAGCAATGCACTTGTTTTTAATCAAACAACAAGGCCTCTGAAGTACATAAATACACAAACAAGAACTCTTCAATATTCAATTTATTACTGACTAAAAACAATCAAACCTCATTCGCTGTTTTTATTCTTACGAATCCAAGAAAAGAATGAGGTACGATCCTTCTTATAAGAAAGTATTTAAAAAAAAGAATGTTTCCTTGTTACTATTTCAACATCGGTAACCACGTACAAATTCTCTTTCCATTCCAACCATTCACGGAAGAATAGTCTACCATATGAATGTTTCCTGTTGTTGTTGGAACAAGAAATTCCATTCTAGTAGAACCAAGCGTAGGGGAAATCTTAGTAACTTTTACTTCATTATTTTTGTTGGCAACAATCTGAACATTCTGATTATAGGCAGCATCAATATTTTCATCGCGCGAAAGTACTATTGGCCCATACTGTACAGCTTGAAAATGAGCATTTTCTAGATTATTACTTCGAGGCGCATCTATTAAACGGCAACGCATATCCAACGTTATTTCTACTTTGTCACCATCACTCCAACGACGTTTTAAATCCAAATAGGTTCCCGCATGTATTCCATTCACCATTTTACCATTCACCTTAATTAAAGTGTTTTCGCTCCATCCGGGAATTCTAAGTTTTATTGCAAAAAATTCACGGGTATTCAATTTGACATTAATTGTTACGTGATTATCTTTTGGAAATTCGGTATTTATAAACAATTCAACAGGTCTTCCTGTTTTCGTTTCAGCTTTAATCTGCGCCGCATTATAAAGATTAACAACAGGTCCCCCCTTAGCTTGCATCACAGCAACAAACGGAATATATGCAAGTCCCATCGGTCCGTTCAGGTTGCAACAGGTAACAGGTAGTCCGTCAAAGTTCCATCCCCAGCCAACATTTGTTACTTTTTCACCATTTAGCAAATTCACATAACTAGATCCATCTCCTCCAGGCTTCATGGCACCTAACAAGCCATTATAAACATATTTTTCAATTTCATCCACAGCCTGCACATTTCCTGTCAATCTCAAAATTTGACTACAAAACTTCATCCATGTAACCCCCGTACAGGTTTCCATCATTCTTTGCACCTTGGGATTAGACTGTTCATATTTGGTACTGTCCCAAGCTTCTCCAGCCCACGCCTGCTGATGAGGTTGACGTCCATGAGGTTGATCGCTTCCTCCATTACCAACAATGGTTATTTCCTGATTTCTAACACTATTAAAATAATTTGTGAAAGCAATTTTCCACTTTTCATCTTTTGTTACGCGATAATACTCCACCAAACCTTCAAAAACAGAAGTCATTTCATAAGCTTTTGGATAAATACCGGCCATCAGGCAACAAGGAACCTTATCTAATGCCTGCTGAAAAATATTAGAACCATTACAACCTCCTTGCCTAATAATATAAGTGGCAAAATCCAAAAAACGCTTGTCGCCAGTCAAATTGTAAAGTCTCATCATCGGCTCCAACAAAGACGATGATTCGATATGATTAGCACTCCAGCCCAAAGCATTAATATCAGTTTTGGGAGCATCTCCTACTTGATTCACAATACTTAGACCCTCCTGCTTCATAGCCTCAAGCACAGCCGGATCAGCTTCCACCTGAGTATAATACTGGCTGAGACCCAACAATACATACTTACGTTCCCATAAATCTCCACCAGCCCCATCAGGTTGCTTCTCGACGGAAACACAGCTAATACTGCCATTGCTGCGCACAGTAGATAGTAAATCTTTCACTGTATTGTGCAGAATTTCTTTTAACGCCGGATCGTGAGTATAGCGATAAAACATTGAACCAGAACGCACTGCTTTCCCCCACATCTCACCCAATGCGAACTGTGGACGACCACTACGATAAAATTCCACCAATTTGGAATATGGCACTACACCTTTACTCCAATGCATCATAGAATTTTCAATATCATTTTCAAAATAATTTGTTAAATGTATATTGCCGGCAGGCAGAGGAGTAAAAAAATCTTGCACTTTCTGTGCTCTTATACCCAAACTAATACATAACAATAATACAAGCAGAATTTTCTTCAAAAAGTTTTTCACAATAACAG
>JAQVXN010000322.1 GCA_028709135.1 Bacteroidaceae bacterium
TTGGTCAATAGAAAGCCAAACAGTATCATTGTCAAAAGTAGTTTCTATTCTCGTCAAGCCGTCTTCGGTTTGATACATAACAATTTCAGAGTTCATATACATACCTCGCACATATTTTCTTTTATTATACATGTTTCATCAAAATATTTCCATAAATATTAGAAAGAGACTAAATTCAAAATGTCATTTTATTGACCAGAAATTAGCCTCTAATTTATGTTTTTTCTAAAATCCATTATGTCATCTATATTTTTGCTTAAAAATCCGCCCCAAATAGATGACATTTTTGCCCTAGATTATTCCAATTCTCGCCATTAAAACCACTACATATAGTGGTTTGCCCGCCTCATTTGCCCTCAAAGCCACTATTCGTCATCATTATTATACACTCAACGTGCTTGGAGAGGTATTCATAGCTGTCAAAAATTAGGTAATAAAATCAATTCTTGTTTACGGAAACATATCCAAGTTTGACTGTTGTTCGTGGGAATAAATCGAGAATTTTTATTGGTTCTTGGAAATGCGGCAATACCCTGGCTTAAATGCTACTGTCTCTATCGTATTGAGCCTATTGAAATTGGCACAATGCACACTCTTACCGCAGTAATAGACAGGGCAAGGGTGTGCATTGTTATGTATCGCCATCATCAACAAGAATAGTTGCGTTTGCGGGTGGGCTGTTTTATTTTAAGATACGCAAGTGGGAATCAGTATTTAATAAATTTAGCCCCAGGAACGCCGCAAATGCTGCATTTGTCTGGAACGAATTTCTCAATATTTCCGCAAACAGGGCAGAGATAATAAAAAACTTCTTCCGTTTCGTCAAGATTATCTAATGCATCCTGATAAAGTCCGGCATGAACCTCTTCAGCTTTCATAGCAAATGTGAAGGTTGCTACTGCTGCGTTATTTCCTTCTGCCTTAGCTTGCTCTATGAAAGGAGGATACATCTCTTTATATTCATAGGTTTCGCCTGTAACCCCATCTTTTAAGTTATCCTCTGTAGAACCGATTTTTCCAGCTACTTCAAAATGCTTTAAAGCATGGAGGGTTTCGGCATCAGCGGCGGCTCTAAACAATTTTGCTGCATTTAATTTTCCATCTTGTTCAGCTTTCTTTGCATAAGCTGTATATTTTCTGTTCGCTTCAGATTCACCGGCAAATGCCGCCATCAAATTTTTAAGAGTCTTATTTTCATTCATCTTTTCATTATCCTCATTTCCATTAAAAGCTTTTAATAATTTTTCCACAGTTTCTTTCGGGAATCCTTCTGTCTGCTTTTGCTCAAGAAGTGATTGCAAGAATTCCTTAGCGTTATCACTTTGTGGCAGCATATATCCCGCTTCACGGATAATATCTTCTGCCATGATAAGATTAGACTTCTCAATTGCAATTGCCAGCTTGTTAGGCAGTCCGGCAGCAATGTTTTCTTGCTCCGATTTGCTACGCATGAGTGCTTTTAATGCACTTATAACAGCCTCGGTTTTATCCTGTTGCTTTGGATATACCTTTGGCACCATAGAAATTGCACCCGATGGGCAAGCATCTGCACAATCGCCGCATCCAATACATTTGTCAACGTCGATAATACTGTTCTCTGTATCAGTTGCCCCGGTAGGGCAGACATAAAGGCATAGACAATCCTTTGTACATAAACGTATGTTTCTTACTGCATATTTATCAGCCATTTTTATTGCCTCCCCTCAATCTTTTCAAATTTCCAATTAGGCACCTTGCAAACAGGGCAAACCTCCGGCAGAATATCTCCTATATAGACAAAGCCGCATATGGTACAGACATAGACGCCTGTGTTTTCTAGCATGGCATCGCCCTCTTTTTGATATCGAGTCAAGAGTGATTTTAATATCCGAGTAACCTTCTCACTCCATACCAAAGCACGGAGCGCACCTCTATCCTTGGCATCGGATGCTGCGGCGTTGGCATTTGGAAAGCCCTCTGCCAAATCTTTTTCAATTAAAGCCATCAGCTTGTCAAAAGAGGGTTCTTTTGCAGGTGCTGATGCTGACTTAAAGTGCTCTGCTAATTCTCTAAAAAGAGTCGATTCCTCGGGCTTGTATTGTTTTTCGCACCCACGAGCAAGATTTGTGCAAAGAGCACTTAGTTCAAGCGCAGACATCTCTTTCATATCTTCGGCTGATTCGAGTACAGGCATCGGTTTCTTTTCAGGGGATGCCGCTTGTTCACCTTGTTTCTCAAATTCAGCTTTTGTTGCACCGCAGAGAGGACAAACCCAGTCCTCGGGCAGTTCCTCCCATGTTGTTCCCGGTGCAATGCCTGCTTCGGGAATGCCCTTTGCTTCGTCGTAGACAAACCCGCAAATGGAGCATATGTATTTTACCATTTCACTACCTCCTCATTCGTTTTCTTCTATATTTACAAGGCATCTTTGGCAAATGCCTTTAAAATATACATTTTTGTTATGAATTTTAAAGCCGTTTAAATCCTTGGATGTTAAAGAATCCATATCGATACCAAAGTCATATATCATACCACAGGATTCACATTTGAAGTGTCCATGGCTTTCAGTGATAACATCATATCTGGTTTCGTTATCTTCAATTGCAACAACTTGAACCAAACCTGATTCTGATAACATTCGCAGGGTATTATAAACTGTTGTTTTGGATAGTGTAGATATTTCCTTTTGAAGATCGGTAAATATCTGTTCTACAGTTGGATGATGTTGATTTTCGGTGAGGTATTCCAAAACCTTCAGCCTTTGGTGTGAGACGTGTATGTTTTTCATCTTTAATTCTTGCTTTAACTTTTCAAATAAAAGGTTCAATCACTCACCGCCTATAATTTATAATAGATGTAATCATTGTCGTTTTGTAATGATTACATCTATTATAACCTTTTAAAGCTGAAAATACAATAGTATATGAGAGAAAGTAGTAAAGTTTTACTCTCCGCACTCGTCATGGTGCTGATGTTCATGGCAAACGGAATCGGTGGACTTAAGATTGCCTTTCAGATACGCTTCTACGGCTGCTTTTGCATCTCCGGAAGCTCCTACTACAACTTCAACGTTTCTTTCATTGAAAATCTCAACCGCACCTCCGCCCATACCACCACTGATGATAACATTTACACCACGATCGGCAAGGAAATTTGGCAAGAATCCAGGTCTATGTCCAGGGTTAGCAATGGTTTCACTTTTGATGATTTGGTTTTTTTCGATGTCGAAAATCATAAACCCTTCGCAATGTCCAAAGTGCTCGGTCACCATT
>JAQVXN010000323.1 GCA_028709135.1 Bacteroidaceae bacterium
TTGTATCACCTTGTTACCGTAAGCATCAGCTGTAAGTAGGGAACAAAAGATATCTGTTATGCCGAACCAATCTGCCAAACGAATGATGGTTCCGAGATTTCCGGGGTTTTGGATGTCGTCGAGAGCCAGAGCGAGTTTATGAGTGAGTGTTTCTGTTGCTGGTTCTTGGGTTTCTGGTTTTCTGAAAACGGCCAATACGTCTTGAGGATGTTGAAGAAAACTGATTTTTTGCAATTCCTGAGCACTAATTTCATCTATTTCTGGATGTTGATGTGCCGGGATGGTGGCTTGTTGCAACCACTCAGGCAGAGCAGCCAAATAGATGCAGGTGAAGGTGGAAACTAAGTCTTCCACAACCTTGGGGCCTTCGGCAACAAAGAAGCCCAAAGCATCGCGGTTCTTTTTTAGGGCCAGAGATCGGATATTTTTGATGCGATTCTTGCTGATCATGCTGTTTTTGCTCGAATTTTTACGCAAATCTACAAAGTATATTTTGATAAAGTTTTATCTTTGCGCGAAAAATAAGCCTTGAAGAAATTTTTTATGGCCAGGACCTTTCGTTTTGTGCCGTTTTTAATCCTCACAACGTTGCTTTGTGGCTGTTCGTCAGAAAAATTTATTCCGGAAGGGAAGCAAATGCTTACTTCTGTGAACTTATGTTCGGCGAACCGTGATTTTGATGCATCTTCCTTTCGCAGTTATGTGAGGCAAGAAAGTAATGCGCGTTGGTTTAATATGTTTAAAGTGCCGCTTGCTCTCTATAGTCTTTCTGGTCGTGACGGTTCCAAAAGTTTGAATAAATTTTTTCGGCGTATTGGTGAAGCTCCTGTCATATACGATTCGACTCTGATGAAAAGTACACGCGAAGGACTTACCTTAGCTATGATTAATAAGGGTTATTTGAGAGCAGCTACACATGTGGAGTTAAAATCTGATAGTAAGAAAAGGAAAGTGAAGTTGAAATTTACGATGGATCCTGGTCACCTATACACGGTTCATAGCATTGATTTTGACGTTGACGAACCTGAAATAGAGAAACTTATTCATGAGAATGAAAGTAGAAGTTTATTGAAGATTAATATGCCGTGCGATGCTTCCGTTCTTGATGCTGAGCGGGAGAGAATAGTACTTTTACTTCATCGCCACGGTTATTATAATGTGTTGAAAAACTTTATCACCTATGATGTAGACACGATGAAGGGTCCAGACCGCATCGATCTGCTACTGCGTGTACAAGAAAAGAAAATGGCTAAGGATACGGCGCAGATATATACCTGCTATCGAATTCGTAATGTGGTGGTGGATGTTAATCTGGAGAATGAGAATTCGCTTACGTGTGATAGTTTTGACTATCGTGGTATACGTTTACGCTATCATGGTAAAAGACAATTTCGTCCTAATGTAATTTATTCTCAAATTAAATTTGTGCCTGGTGATGTTTTTAATGAAGACTATGTGCAGGCTACTTATCGTAATTTTAGTAATTTGCAAGCTCTGCGTTATGCTGTGATTCGCATGGAACCTGCAGATAGTGCGCGCTTGGATTGTCATGTTACATTACAGGCCAATAAAGTTAACGGACTTTCGGGTGAATTGGAAGGCACAAATACATCGGGTGATATGGGCGTTGCTGCTTCTACCAGTTTTACAAATCGAAATCTTTTCCGAGGTTCGGAAGTATGGACTACAAAACTAAAAGGTGCTTTTGAGGCTATTACGGGACTAGAGGGCTATAACGATCAGAATTATTTCGAGATTTCGGCTGAGACGCATTTGAGCTTTCCTCGGATTATTGTGCCATTTATGAAAGAGGAGAAACGCCGACGCTTAAATGGTAATTCAGAGATTTCATTACAGTATAATTCGCAACAGCGTCCTGAATTTCATCGACGAGTGCTGACGGGAGCTTGGAGTTATTGGTGGTTGAATGATTTTAATCGTATTCAACAAAAACTGGATGTTGTGAGTGTCAACTATGTGTTTATGCCGTGGATTTCAAATACTTTTCGACATGATTATTTGGATAGTATCAGTAATCGTTCTGCTATTATTCGTTATAGTTACGAAAACCTTTTTATTGTAAACAGCGCGTATAGCTTTACATATAAATCTGCAGGTGCCATGGCCAATGGTAGCATTTATCAGAAAAATGCCTATCAGATACGTCTTAATGTTGAATCTGCGGGCAATATGCTTTATTTATTGGCTCAAGCTACTAAAGCAAAACGTAATAATGAGGGAGATTTTACACTCTTTAATGTAGCTTTTGCGCAGTATGCAAAATTTGATTTTGATTATGCGCGTAGCTTTTTGATCAATTCACATAATTCATTTGCTATTCATGGCGCTTTTGGCGTGGCATTTCCTTATGGGAACGCTTCTATTATTCCTTTTGAAAAACGTTATTTTGCGGGGGGGCCGAATAGTGTGCGAGGTTGGTCGATCAGAGAGCTGGGACCTGGCAGTTATATAGGTAAGGATGGGAAGGTGGATTTTATTAATCAAACGGGAAATTTGAAACTTCTTTTTAGTGCCGAATGGCGTTCTTATTTATTTTGGAAATTTAATGGAGCCTTTTTTGTTGATGCCGGAAATGTTTGGAATACACGCAATTATGATGTACAACCTGGAGGACAGTTCCGCTTTGATAAATTTTACAAGCAGATAGCCATGTCGTATGGTTTAGGTTTGCGACTGAATTTGGACTATTTTATTTTACGTTTAGATTGGGGTGTCAAAGCCATAGATCCTGCTTATGAGAGTGGGCGCAAACATTATCCTATTATTCATCCTAATCTCAGTGATGATGTGACGTTCCATTTTGCTGTGGGACTGCCATTCTAATTCATGAAAGTTTAATTAAAAACAGTTATCTCAGTAGATATGCAAAAAATTTCTTCTGCAGCATTTGTTGACACAAAACCCCATTATGAACTTCTTGACGGTCTGAGAGGTGTTGCGGCCCTACTGGTGGTTTGGTATCATGTTTTTGAAGGATTTGCCACAACTCCTTTAGATCAGTATTTTAATCATGGATATCTGGCTGTGGACTTCTTTTTTATTTTGTCTGGTTTTGTGATTGGTTATGCATATGATGACCGCTGGAAAACTATTAAAACAAAAGATTTCTTTAAGCGCAGATTGATCCGTTTGCATCCCTTGGTTATTTTTGGTGTCATTTTGGGTGCCGTTTCGTTTGGCCTACAGGGTTTTGTAAAGTGGGATGGCACGCATGTGACAATTTCCATGGT
>JAQVXN010000324.1 GCA_028709135.1 Bacteroidaceae bacterium
GGTATAAAAGGACACCGTTCTGTTGGTGGTTTTAGGGCTTCTTGCTATAATGCCATGAGCGAAGAAGGTGTTCGTGCTTTGGTTGCCTGCATGAAGGAATTTGAACTTAAACACTAATTAAAAAAAGTGAGACATGAAAGTACTTATTGCAACTGAAAAACCGTTTGCTTCCATTGCTATTAAAGGTATTAAGGAAGTTGTTGAAGAGGCTGGCTATGAGTTAAGCCTACTTGAGAAATATACCGATAAAAAGGAACTTTTAGCTGCTGTGGCTGATGCCGATGCAATGATTGTCCGTAGTGATAAAATTGATAACGCCGTTTTTGACGCTGCCAAGCAATTGAAAATTGTGGTACGTGCAGGTGCTGGTTATGATAACATTGATTTAGCTGCAGCTACTGCTCACAAGGTGGTTGTAATGAATACGCCTGGGCAAAATTCTAATGCTGTAGCGGAGTTAGTAATGGGTTTACTGGTTTATGCTGTTCGCAATTTTTATAATGGGAAGTCTGGTAGCGAATTAAAAGGTAAAACCTTGGGATTGTTGGCTTTTGGGAATGTAGGACGCAATGTAGCACGTATTGCTAAAGGCTTTGGAATGAAAGTACAGGCTTACGATGCTTTTTGTCCTGCCGAAGCTATTGAGGCCGCAGACGTCAAGAGTGTACCATCTACAGAAGAACTGTTTAAAACAAGCGATATTGTAAGCTTACATATACCCGCCACTCCTGAAACAGTTAAAAGTATCAATACATCTCTGGTTGGCAGCATGAAAAAAGGTGCAATTCTTATTAATACGGCGCGTAAGGAAGTTATTGATGAAAAACAATTAATAACGACCCTCACGGAGCGTGAAGATCTCAAGTATATTAGTGACATTAAACCCGATGCAGATGTTGAGTTTGCTGAGAAATTTCCGGGTCGCTATTTTGCTACTCCTAAAAAGATGGGTGCTCAAACAGCTGAAGCCAACGTCAATGCAGGCATTGCGGGAGCAAACCAGATTGTAGGTTTTCTAAAAGACGGTATCACAAAATTCCAAGTAAATAAATAAAGTGCTTCGTGCACATTAAATAATTTATTTTGACTTTGACCTTAACACTTGTAGAATCAAGTTGTTGAAGTCAAAGTCAATGTTTTTATAAAATCATAGAAAATATGGCAACAATAAAACCTTTTAAAGGAGTACGTCCTCCAAAAGATTTGGTGGAGCAGATTGAAAGTCGGCCTTATGATGTCCTGAACTCTAATGAAGCTAGAAGAGAAGCTGGTAACAACGCAAAATCGCTTTATCACATTATTAAACCCGAAATTAATTTTCCCGAAGGTACAAGTGAGTATGATCCGAAAGTCTACGAAAGTGCCGCAGAACATTTTAAAGCATTTCAGAAAAATGGCTGGCTGCAACAGGACACGAAAGAAAATTATTACCTTTATGCTCAAACAATGAACGACAAAACTCAATACGGTCTTGTAGTTTGTGCAGCTGTGTCTGATTATTTAAGTGGTGTTATTAAAAAACATGAATTAACTCGTAAAGATAAAGAAGAAGACCGAATGAAACATGTTCGCATTTGTAACGCCAATATGGAACCTGTATTCTTTGCATATCCTGACAATGAAATTCTTAACACCATTATTTGTAAGTATTCTTCTCAAAAACCCGAATATGATTTTATAGCTCCAATTGACGGTTTCCGTCATCAATTTTGGGTAATTGCAGACGAGACAGACATTAAAACCATCACTCAAACGTTTAAAACCATTCCTTCATTATATATTGCAGATGGTCATCACCGCTCTGCTGCAGCTGCTCTCGTGGGTGCAGAAAAAGCTAAAAATGATTCAAATTCTACGGGACAAGAAGAGTATAATTTCTTTATGGCTGTGTGTTTCCCTGCCAGTCAACTTACTATATTGGATTACAATCGGGTAGTTAGAGATTTAAATGGAATGACTTCCTCGCAATTTCTATCAAAATTAGGTGAAAATTTCGTTGTTGAAAATATGGGTACTACAATATACAAGCCACAACAACTTCATGAATTTTCTCTCTATTTAGAAGAACACTGGTACAAGCTGACAGCAAAAGCAGGAACTTTTGATAATCTGGATCCAATAGGGGTGCTTGATGTAGATATTTCTTCACGCCTTATTTTGAATAAACTGCTTAATATTCAAGATTTGCGTACTGATAAACGTATTGACTTTGTAGGTGGCTTACGTGGTCTGGAAGAATTAAAACGTCGTGTAGATTCTGGAGAAATGAAGATGGCCTTGGCATTATATCCGGTTACGATGAAACAAATTATGGACATCGCAGACAATGGAAAAATCATGCCGCCAAAAGCTACTTGGTTTGAACCAAAACTGCGCAGCGGACTTATTGTGCACAAACTAGATTGAGCTAGATATCATAATCAGAAAATCCACGAATACAAATGGCAATTTCAAAAAATAATTGTACTTTTGCACGTGAATTTGGAAAGTTGCCGGAGTGATCGATCGGGGCGGACTCGAAATCCGCTGTACGACTTGTTCGTACCGGGGGTTTGAATCCCTCACTTTCCGCATGATAAAAAGCGTTATGGAATTTGTTTCTGTAACGCTTTTATTATTTAACGTCAAAAAATGATTTACGACTTCTCTAAAAATACTGGCGTACGCGATGAGAAATCTGATTTTGCCCGGAACAAATAGCGGATTATCTTAATAGAAAATGAAGGAACATGTGTCACATGAATCAAGATGCCAATACATCTTGAAAACATAAAAAATATGTTCATACAAATTTTCACATGCTCAATAAAAGTTGGTGACGCAGTGCGTCACAAAAGAAACGCAATGCGTCATGAAAAAAACGCGTCGCGTCACAAAAGAAACGCACCGCGTCACATAGAATGAGAAGTAACAGCTCATTTAGGACACCATATCCAGATAGAATTTCAGCCAAATAATAAAAATATATCAAGAGTCTCAAAGACCCTACGAAGTAAAATGTTTCTGACTGGTTAAAGTCCCGACCTACAAAATGCTGTTTTAAAAATAGGAATGTAATTGAAACATTTAAAATTCTCTGTATCAGATTGATGCGGAGGACAATAGAATCATTCATTCTGTAGTGTACTAAATAAGTTGACAGTTTAGAAACTTATTTAATATGCGAAAAAACAAAAAGATCAGTGATTCAGAACGTCTAGAAATAATCAAAGATTATTATCTAGGAAATGAAACGATTTACACT
>JAQVXN010000325.1 GCA_028709135.1 Bacteroidaceae bacterium
TCTTTTGTTTTATCGATTCCATAATCATTCTTTATAAGCACAAAATTGTGCGTATACATATCCGGTATACTCTCATCGCAAAACCTTATTATATGATCGCTTTCATAACTTTGCGAGAATAACTTAATATATTCTATTTCAGTATGATGAATTTTTTCCAACAAATTTAGCATCCTCTAAACTTTAATACATAATAGAATATCATTTCTTCAAATAATTCGTAACTATATCAGTAAATTGATCCGGGTAATCATGTCCCAAATCCTCTATCCATATTGCCTCAACATTAACACCTTCTTTTTGTGCTTGTCGTGATAATAATCTACTTTGATATAAACAGTCTTCATCTTCCTCGCCACAGATAATTAGCATTTTAATATTTTTTTCTTTAATTTTGTTTACTACTTCTTCTAATCTGTCTTCAATAACCGGAATCCAAGGAGATTGTAATACAATCTTATCACAGGAAATATCATAGTCTGTTATTCCTCTTAATATAACATTACATCCAGATGAAAATCCACATAGAATTTTACTATTGTAATTATTCCAATCAATATAATCAATAGTTTCCTGCAATTGATTTGGTCCTTCACCTTCTTCTTCCCATCTATATAATTGATATGAATCTAACTCTTTTGATTGTAAATATTCGACTTGATAGTTTCCGCTTTTTAAAGGATCCCAACTTTCTTTACATATCTCAATATTCTGTTGGTTTCCGTGTAATGTGAGAAGCAAATTATCAGCTTTCTTAGTTTTCCATGTACAAATTGGTTTTGTGCTCTTTACACTTTGTAAATATCTTTCTTTGGAAATGTTGTAACAAATAATATATCTATTATCATTTCTTATACTATCTAAATCTTCGTCCTCAAACACTTCTGATCTATACCACATTCCTTCTTTTATAATAGCTTCTTCTAACCAATCTAAAGCCTCGTTTTTACTTTCGCTAGTGGCTGCCAGGCAATATAGATAATTATATACCTGACTAGACAACCCATTAATTTTATCCAAATTGTTTACTAAGTAATTATATGCCCTTACAACTCCTTCAGATTTAATTATCTCAAGTGTTCTATTTAGCAATTCATTTTCTTTCATTAAATAAAAATCTCCCTTTTCTATTTTATTAAGTGATGGCATATATCTTATTTCCTTACCTTATAAGATCCGTATATACTGCAACACAATCCACCTGATTTCCGGTATAACTGCTGAACCAACCAATTTGTATTTGTTCAAAAGTAATATCCTTATCCCTTACCAAGAAATATCTTACATATTCACTGTATATCGCAGTACTACTATTTGGTGTACCAGTATATTTCACGAGATAGGGATATTCATATTCATATATCTGTTCATTTTCAGTATAATATAAGTGATAAGTCTCACCGTCAAAACTCAAATCCTGTACATACAAAACTGGGTACTCATCTTTCACTTCCGCATAGTACTCCTCTGATATATTCTGAGAATCTAACGTATAATAATACGCAAGACGAATACTTGAGCTTTCCCCTGCCTGTACCTTTTCTAAGAATTGCTGCCAAACTTCATCTCCGGAAGTAAGCTGTAGATTCTCAAATACTACACATCCGTCTAATTTTGCATTTTCTAAATCATAATCGGCCGGCAATTGCTCATAGGGTATGTATTCGTATGTGTTCTTTGTTGATTTACTGCTATGTTCATTTGGTTTATCAGAACACGCATAACAAGCAATAGCTACAATAATTATCACAGAAAGTATGCTGATTAAAGTGTTTTTTTTCATGGTTCTCCCTCTCAACCCCGCGACACCGACATACGGATGGCTTCTTAGCTTCAGCGTCGGATGATTACAATCATATGATTCTCTATTCAACCATAATACCAACCTCAAATAGACGTTCCCTCTGAAGGAACTTCACTCCTCTAGTAAATCTGAATGCAATGACTTAAAATCGACTATAAGATTTTTGATGTTCTCACCGTTAATCATCAAAACTTTTATATCATTAATGGGACAACAAAATATTTCGCCATTTTCATTAGCTATCGCTGCCATTTGAGAAACTCCTTCCTCCTTATGCGGAACTAATGAACCACCCAAAAAGCCAGGCCTTGAATCTTTAAAATGGGAATAACTTGCTCCCACCAAAACATAAACTTCATTATTTTTCTTATGTTTCACTATTATTGCCATTATTAGTTAACCTCCTTTTCATTTCCTTATTGCAAAAGAAACAATCCATATATTACCTGCTATTTCAGTAAAATACGGTTAAACAGTATAGCACATTTTATAAAATTATGTGCATCTTAATTATTAAAAAATTTCTTAATTCTATCAACCCCAACTACAAGAATAATTCCATAAATAATTACAGCTATGGTTATCCATATTGCCAATGAAATTGGGGTTTCTCTTGCATAATCTATAGCATATGTTTTCCATGAACCTTTTTGCATTTCGAAAACCTGTATGATTTTCAATCCGTACAATTGTAAAGATATAACTAAACTCCCTAAAATAATTGCCAAACTACCAACTAATGATTTGTTCATTTAAATCCTCCATTATAAACATTACCTTATAAGAATGTTATGGATTTATTAAAGATCTGTTTAAGTCGTTTCAAAATTGGGAGATACGTTGTTATGTACGTGGCAATTGCCTGCATCGTTTATACATTTATCCACCCAATACTGATTATCAGCCGATAGTGTTTTTTCTTTTTTTGCAACAGCCTGATGCATCAGTTTAGTGATGGCGAACTTCAACCTTACTTTTATTCCCTTATGTGCTATACACGTTTTTTTATATTTTTCGGCAATTTTTTTCGTTCTTTTGATAATGGTATTTTTACGCTTATCAGATAGTTCATTCTAAATAACACCCTCAAACAATCCTATGCCAAGCTTTTTAATGTCAGAGATACCAAGCCAAGATAAACTTGTTGCAATGTCTTTTTGTACTCCACCGTTAAATACACCAATAGCATTTGTCAAAATTACGGCTCTTTTATTAAACATTCTTTCATCTGGTCTATGTACCATCCAATGCACACACAAATGATCAAGCAAAGATTTTATTTGTGCAGTAGTTCTTAGTGCATAAACAGGAGAAGCAAATCAGCATTCAAAATAGCGTTCCAGATAGGAATAGTATACTCTGCGTGAGGGCAAAATTGTTCACTTTTAAAAAAACATTTTTTACATCCACAGCAAAAATGGGGCAAATCTTTTGGTAAA
>JAQVXN010000326.1 GCA_028709135.1 Bacteroidaceae bacterium
GCAGAGAGCGTCTTCCCATTTTTCCGATAAGCTGTACAAACTTTAATGGTTTTAAAATTATCGAGCACGTCGCTTTTCATCATGATCAGCTGGGTGACTCCATTAATGGTGACGGCATATTTTAAGGCAACGAGATCAAGCCATCCACAACGGCGGTTGCGGCCTGTCACAGCTCCATATTCATGTCCAATGCTGCGGAGAGTGTCGCCTGTTTCGTCAAAAAGCTCTACAGGGAACGGTCCGGCACCGACACGGGTGGAGTAAGCTTTGAAAATGCCAAAAACGTCGCCTATGCGCGATGGAGCAATGCCGAGTCCGGTGCAAACACCGCCGCAAGTAGTACTTGAACTGCTTACAAAAGGATAGGTGCCATGATCAATATCGAGTAAGGTGCCCTGTGCACCTTCTGCGAGGACGCTTTTCCCATTATCGAGAAAATCATTTATTTCTACTTCGCTGTCTGTTAGTTGGAATTGGCGCATATATTCTACTCCGGCCATCCACTTTTGTTCTTCTTTGGTAATATCGTAGTCGAAATTGAGGTCATGAAGCATACGTTCATGACGGGCTTTTAAAGTCGCATATTTTTCATCAAAATTATCGAGAATATCACCTACACGGAGACCCACACGTGCTGCTTTGTCACTGTAAGTGGGACCGATTCCTTTGCCTGTGGTGCCGATTTTCCCTTTGCCTTTGAGACTCTCGTAAGCGCGGTCGAGACAGCGGTGTGTGGGCAAAATGAGTTGTGCGCGTTTACTGATGTGAAGGCGGTCTTTTAGAGAGTAACCGGCACTTTCAAGTTCGTTGGCTTCGGCTTGAAAAAGATCTGGTGCCAAAACGCAACCATTGCCAATGATATTAATTTTATTTGTATCAAAAATTCCAGAGGGAATGGAGCGAAGAACAAATTTTTTTCCATCAAAAATAATTGTATGGCCGGCGTTAGGACCTCCTGCAAAGCGAGCTATTACATCATATTGCGGTGTGAAATAGTCTACCACCTTTCCTTTTCCTTCATCTCCGAAAACAATGCCTAAAAGAGCATCGACTTTTCCTGATTTCATAATAAATATGGTTATTTGTTTGAATGTGAATCTAATGAAGAGCAGTGTATAAAAACACTTCTGTATCATGCAAAGTTAGACTTTTATAGTACATGAAACCTTTCAAAGATATTAAAAATTGCATAATTTGAGAATTTTAGTCAGACGATGCTCTTCGCGTTCTCCAATTTGTGCATATTTGAGAACTGCGTTTTGCGTTGCATTGCGAATATGAAGGTTTGTGCTGCTAAGAGCGGCTTCTGCCTGATCTGCAAATTCGTCTTCAGAACGTTGATTGAGTGGGGCTCCTCTCATAAATAAACGAGAAAGCAGGAGCCAACCGCATAACTGAAATATTTCGCGAGAATCAGCTATCCAGAAAAAGGCTTTTTCAGACGCATACGGCAGATATTGGAAGAGTGAGAGCACCGTATAGTGTGCTTCTTCCGGATAATGCATGCTTTCGACCCAGATGTCAGCAGCTTCAGACAAAAATGTATCTGCGGGTTGTACAAGTCCGGCAAGTAGACGACATTCACGAATGTCCTCTTTCCAAAGAGCCTGAGCGAGTTGTTCATTTTTACCTAGTTCGTGACTGAGTTGCACCAAACGATTCCATTCTACACCATAGATAATTCTGTAATGCAATCCTTTTTCTCTGAGAGAAGAACTAACGGGGCCATTCATCATGGCGTGAAAATCGCGTTTCAGTTCTTGAACTTTTTCAGCCGTTTGCTGGTCTATCATTCGTTAATATATGGTAAGGTGGCGTAATCGTGACTGTAGCGAAGCATTTGATGTTCATAAGTTTCTCCGTAAATCACTTTTACGTTCGTTATGTTCCCTTGTTTGTCTTTTTCAGCTACGTATTCCGGATTGATAAATCCTTTATAAGGACTGATATTCAGCTTGGCATAACGTTCCAAGATCTCCTTGTGAATAGTAGGATCCACTTTGACACCATAAGTTTCTACCAAATTTCTGGCAGCTCCAAAATCGCCTTCACTCTTAATGCGTTGCACTTCGGCAAGTAATTTTCCAAAAAGATCTCGTAGGGCCTTATAGTCGTTGATGCGAACATAAGTTTTTCCATTTTGTTGAATCAATTCAACAACCTTATTCTCTTTACCTTTTTCATAAACCCAGTGGGCGATAAAGGCGCGATTGCGCATGTGAGCTTCTTCAATGTTGTCTCCTGGTTTGATGCGTACCAATTGGGTGAGTAGGCCATTCATCATGTAAGTGTAGAACTCTGATTTGTAAGCATCCTGATTAGGCACAAGTCCTAATTCCACTAATTTCGGATCTGCCAAATAATAAAGAGCGAATAAGTCAGCGCGTCCTTCTTCGATTGTAGAACCATATGCGCGGAGAGAGTCATCAGAGACGCCGGGAAGCATTTTCCCAGAACCGTGTCCCAGACATTCGTGCAGGTCAGTGTGCAGGTCGTCGCAGGCATCTCCATACTTGTTAACCAGATCGCGGGTAGCTTGGTCTATAATAAACTCCTCTCCGAAACCGTTCCCATGTGCTGCTTTATTGTAGGCATCAGTGAGGTTCCCGATAGTTACGCTTTTTGAACCATATTCCTTTCGAATCCAGTTGGAGTTAGGAAGGTTGATGCCGATGGCGGTGGAGGGGTAAAGATCTCCTGCCAAGATGGCTGCTGTGATGACTTTCGCAGAGATGCCTTTACATTCTTCTTTTTTAAAACGTTGGTCTACGGGGGAGTGATCCTCAAACCATTGTGCGTTTCTACTCAATTTCTCGGTGCGCTGCGTAGATGCCAAATCCTTAAAATTCACAATGGATTCCCAACTACCTTTGATGCCCAATGGATCTCCGTAAACTTCAGTAAATCCATTGGTGAAGTCTACAAGTCCTTTGGTATCTTTGACCCATAGAATATTATATTTGTCGAAATCTTTAAGATCACCGGTTTCATAATATTCGATGAGTTTTGCAATCCCGGCTTTTTGTTCTTCGGTATCTGCCAGTGGCAAAGCCTTTTTTAACCAGAAAACAATCTTTGTTAAGGCTTTTCCATAAAGTCCTGTTGTAGTCCATTTTTCTTCTTGTAGTTTTCCTCCCTTTTTTACTAAACGGCTGTTGAGGCCGTACATCACGGGTTCTGGATCATTCTTATCGCGCATATTGGAGTAGAATTCTTCTGCTTCAGCTTGCGTGACCCCTTT
>JAQVXN010000327.1 GCA_028709135.1 Bacteroidaceae bacterium
GGACTATAAACCCGAAACAGTTTATAAATCTGAAGACTGTACTGTTTTTCCAAGAATGTATAGTCCGGATCCTTCGCACATTGATGTATATAAAGATTACGGAGGGTTTAAAAAGACTCAAACCGAGCCAAAATTTTCTAACAATATAAAATTCTTTGTAAACTATCAGATAAATTGGATGTATTGGAGATATTTTATGTGGAATTTCGCAGGTCGTCAAAACGATATTCAAGGAAATGGAAATGTTATTCATGGCAACTGGCAATCAGGCATTGCGGCCATTGACAATCCGCGTTTAGGAGATCAGTCCAAACTACCTGATTATCTAAAAAATAATAAGGCAAATAACAAGTACTACATGTTGCCACTTTTACTTGGACTAATAGGCTTAGGATATCAATTATTTAAACATCAAAAAGATTGGTGGATTGTTACCTTACTATTTTTACTGACAGGTCTTGCAATTGTTGTTTATCTTAATCAAACGCCGAACCAGCCGCGTGAACGAGATTATGCCTATGCCGGATCGTTCTACGCTTTTGCTATATGGATTGGCTTAAGCGTAATCGCAATTTTCGATTTACTAAAACGTTTTTCTCCCGGAATAGTAGCCGGAAGTATCGCAACACTTATTTGCGCGCCAATTCCATACATAATGGCAAGCGAAAACTGGGACGATCACAATAGAAGTAACAGATATATTGCTCGCGATTTTGCACATAATTATCTTGCTACTTGTGCTCCAAACGCAATTCTATTTACTTATGGCGATAACGACACTTTCCCAATTTGGTATGCTCAGGAGGTTGAAGGTTTTAGAACAGATGTTAAAGTCTGCTGTCTGCCATACTTTGCCTCCGATTGGTATGTCGATCAAATGAAAATGGAAACCTACGAGTCGCAGCCTCTCCCACTAACTTTTGAACGAAGCAAATACGAACCATCGGTTAGAGATATTTTGTACTATGTTCCAATGGAACGAGGCGAAGAAAAAGGCTATATTTCTATAGACAGTTTGATGAATTATATTGCCAACGACAACCTAAGTTCTTTTATGTATGACGGCGATTTAACATATTCATATCACAGAAATAAAATTTACATGAGAGCTGATTCTGCAACTGTGATTAACAACGGAACAGTAAAGCCACAAGATGCTGATAAAATAGAGGAAATTATCAAATTTGACCTAAACAGATCATATCTGGTTAAAAACGAAATGATGACTCTTGATATGTTAAGAACAAACAATTGGGAGCGTCCCGTTTACTTTACATCAATTGGTAGCGCTAACACTCTTGGGTTAAACGACTATTTCCAAAACGAAGGTTTTGCATACAGACTGGTACCAATAAAATCAGATGCTCGTGGACGTATTGATACTGATATAATGTATGAGAACTTAATGAAAAACTATGGATGGGGAAATATGAATGACCCTAACATAGTGATAGATCATACCATTAACAGGACAACCAGAATTGTTAAAATTCGTGACAATTTCAGAGATTTAGCTATTTCACTTGCTCTCGAAGGTGATACTGCTCGAGCCAAAGAAGTAATTGCTCGATGCGATGAAATAATGCCAACATCGATTTTTATTCCGAGTGTTTTTGATGTTGATTATGCAAATGCATATTATGCTATTGGAGAACCTGAAAAAGGTGACAATTTCTTACGTGAAATTGTTAAAGTTTCTACTCAAGAGTTGGAGTTTTTCTTTAGCTTAGATAGAGATAAACGTATTACCTGCGACATGGAAATTCAGTATGCAATGGTAACATACGAGCGAGTCTTGCGAAATGCGATAACAAACAATCGCGAAGAATTATTTAATGAGCTAGAGTCTAAGTTTAACGAATACATGATTCTTTATGAAGGTCAATAAGCTAATAATAATTCTATCTATTGTTATTGCTGGTTTCGCTTCGTGCAAATCGACAAAAACAACAACATGCGAAAACGCTGTTCCTGCAAAACTTAAAAACATGCACGGGATGGATGGTTGTGGCTGGGGAATTGAGTTGGAAAATGGACAAACTCTTGAACCGGTGAACCTCAATGCTTTTGAGATAGAAAAAAAGGACAAGAAGAAAATTTGGATAACATACGAAAGTGCAGACGGATACCATAGCATCTGTATGAGTGGTCCAATGATAAAGATAAAATGTTTAAGTGAACGATAAAACATAAAAACTATCAGTCGCAAAGCTGGTAGTTTTTTTTTAGTATTTTAAATGGAAACAATAAAAAGTATATATCGGATTGGTTACGGTCCTTCGAGCAGCCATACAATGGGTCCGAAAAAAGCCGCAGAGATTTTTTTAGCTGCAAATAAAAATGCTGATAAGTACATTACAACACTATACGGTTCGCTTGCTGCAACAGGCAAAGGGCACCTTACAGATATTGCTATAGAAAATGTTTTTGCTGATAGAGATATTGAAATTGTGTGGCGTAAAGATATTGTGCCGGAAAAACACACCAATGCTTTAAAATTTGAAGCAATAAAGGATTCTGAAACTATCGCAGAAGAGACTTTCTACAGCATCGGTGGTGGCAAAATTATAAGCAACAGCATTCCGCCCGAAGAAAGCGAAAAGACATATCCTTTCGACAACCTTAGCGATATTTTAAAATACTGCAACAAAAATGGGATGCAACTTTGGCAAGTTGTGTTTGAGTTCGAAAATCAGGATATAAAAACCCATCTTAAAGAAGTTTGGCAAGTTATGCAAGAGTCTATCCAAAATGGATTGACAAACGAAGGTACTTTACCCGGTGCAATTAAATTGCCACGAAAAGCACTTGCAACTTTTTCGAGAGCTAATAGTTTAAAGTCATCGTTACGACGATTAGCAACACTATTTTCATATGCATTAGCAGTTTCCGAAGAAAATGCAGGAGGAGGAAAAATTGTTACTGCACCAACCTGCGGATCGTGCGGAGTATTACCAGCGGTTTTATACTATTTAAAAACACTCCATAATTACAAAGACAGTCAAATCATCAAAGCACTAGCGACAGCTGGTCTTCTTGGCACAGTTGTTCGCAAAAACGCTTCAATTTCCGGAGCAGAAGTTGGCTGTCAGGGCGAAATTGGTACAGCCTGCGCTATGGCCTCAGGAGCAGCAACGCAATTGTTTGGGGGTACAATTTTCCAAGTCGAATATGCAGCCGAAATGGGTTTAGAACATCATTTGGGTTTAACCTGCGATCCTGTTTGCGGACTCGT
>JAQVXN010000328.1 GCA_028709135.1 Bacteroidaceae bacterium
TGAGGTAAACTGTTTCTGTCTGGTCAAAATCCTGACCTATAAAATGCTGTTTAAAAAATAAGGAATGTAATTGAAGCACTTAAAATTCACCCTGTCAGACTCATGTAAGAGTCCAGTAGAATCTGTTGTAACCTAAATTTTTAAAGCTAAAAGAGTCCATACTTTTTCTGAGTCGGATTCTACTTTAGTTATCTTGAAATAAGTCATGAATTCCGACGGAAGCATAAAATGAGCGATTTCTAATAACCGCGATTTGTTAAATCCCCAATTTTACCGACTGAACCAAAATCAGCGTGTAGTCTGTCGTAGGTAATTGAGTATGGATTATTGGTCGTATTGAATTTTTTCTTTGTCAATATTGTAATTACGTTAATTCTACAGGAAGATAGGGTTATAGATAAGCGAGAGCTATTAAAAAATTAAAACTAAGGGCTCTCTTTGAGAAGAAATGAGTAACTTTGCGCGCAACAAAATAATAAAGTATGGTTTCATTTATTGCAGATAAGATTGTTGCGGACGGTCTGACTTATGACGACGTCTTGTTAATACCGGCTTATTCAGAGGTTTTGCCCAAGACCGTGAACTTGGGAACGCACTTTTCAAGAAACATAGAATTAAACATTCCGTTTGTTTCTGCTGCCATGGACACCGTGACAGAATCTACAATGGCTATTGCCATCGCACGCGAAGGCGGCATTGGCGTGATTCATAAAAACATGTCGATAGACGAGCAGGCTCGTCAGGTCGCTACGGTGAAGAGAGCCGAAAATGGTATGATTTATGATCCCATTACTATTCAGCGGGGTTCGAAGGTTCGAGATGCCTTGGCTCTTATGAATGAATATCATATCGGAGGAATTCCGGTTGTAGATAGTGATCGTCATCTGGTAGGTATTGTCACAAATAGAGATTTGCGCTTTGAACAGGATATGGATAAAGAGGTGGATCGCGTGATGACAACTGAAAATTTAGTGACAACTACTCAACAAACCGATTTATTGGGCGCTTCACGTATTTTACAGGAAAACAAGATTGAAAAATTACCGGTTGTGGACGATAATAATCGTTTAATCGGATTGATCACTTATAAGGATATTACAAAAGCAAAGGATAAACCCATGGCATGTAAGGATAGTAAAGGGCGTTTACGTGTTGCTGCAGGAGTGGGCGTAACGAACGATACGTTTGATCGCATGCAGGCATTGATAAAAGCCGGCGTGGATGCCATAGTAATTGATACTGCTCATGGTCATTCCAAGTTTGTGATAGAAAAATTAAAAGAAGCCAAGAAAAATTTTACCGGTGTAGATATAATTGTTGGAAACGTTGCAACTGGAGAAGCTGCAAAAATGTTAGCACAAGCCGGAGCTGATGGAGTGAAAGTGGGTATTGGCCCAGGTTCTATTTGTACGACTCGTGTAGTAGCTGGAATTGGTGTTCCTCAGCTGTCTGCTATCTATGATGTTTCTTGCGCTTTGAAAGGTACAGGAATACCTATGATTGCAGATGGTGGTTTACGTTATTCAGGAGATGTCGTGAAGGCGTTGGCTGCTGGTGGCGATTGTGTTATGGTTGGTTCTTTGGTTGCAGGAACAGAGGAGTCTCCTGGCGAAACTGTAATTTTGAATGGACGAAAATTCAAAACTTACCGAGGCATGGGTTCCTTAGAGGCTATGGAGTGTGGTTCAAAAGACCGTTATTTCCAAGCAGACGTGAAAGAAGCAAAAAAATTGGTACCAGAAGGAATTGCAGGGAGAGTACCCTACAAAGGAACTGTTCAGGAAGTATTATTCCAGTTAGTAGGTGGATTGCGCTCTGGGATGGGATATTGCGGTGCAGCTACAATTGAAAAACTACATGATGCAAAATTTACGCGTATTACAAATGCTGGCGTTTTGGAAAGCCATCCTCATGATATTACAATTACGAGTGAAGCTCCAAACTACAGTCGTCCTGAAATTTAATTTAGAGGAAAAATGAAGAAAGGTATCATAACGTTGGTTATATTGTTTTTTTTACCATTGGGCATGGCTATTGCTCAGGAAAAAGATCCTGTGGTGATGAAGATTGCTGGGAAAAATATTGGCCGTAGTGAATTTGAATATTTTTTTAATAAAAACAATGACTCCAAAAATAAAACAGGAAAAGCTGTAGAAGACTATGTGGATTTATTTATCAACTATAAGTTAAAGGTTTTAGCAGCAGAAGATGCACATCTGGATACCTTATCCTCCTATATTAAAGAATTCCGGACTTATCGTGATATGCAATTGCGTCCATATGTGACCGATCCGATCTATGAGGACTCTGTAGCGAAATCGGTTTATGATACTTATAAAAAAGAAGTGGGGGATTCGGATTTACTTCATGTAGCTCATATTATGATGATATTGCCTCAAAGATCGAGTGACGTAATGAAAACACAGAAAAAAGAGCGCATCGATTCCGTGTATCAGGCTTTGGTGGGTGGCGCAAATTTTGCTGAATTGGCAAAAAAGTGTTCAGAAGACTATACGACAGCTCCAAGTGGGGGTGATCTTCCTTGGATTGGTCCAAAACAAACATTACCTGAATTTGAAAAAGTGGCATATTCTTTGAAACCAGGAGAATATTCAAAACCTTTTCTTTCAAGTGTTGGTTATCATATTATTTATATGAAGGAAAGAAAAAAGTTAGAACCTTATGCTGAGAAAAAAGCAGAGATCATGAAGATGCTTGAATCTCGTGGAATAAAGGATATGGGAGCTGAACATAAAATCAAGCAAATGGTAGATGCTTCGAATGGAAAATTAACAAGAGAAGATATTATGACAAATTTAGAGAAGGAAGCTGGAAAGTCTGATCCTAATTTGCAGTATCTGATTGAAGAATATCATGATGGATTGTTGCTGTATGAGGCAAGTAACCGTTTTGTTTGGAAAAAGGCAGCTGAAGACAAAAATGGCCTTAAAAAATACTTCAAAAAGAATAAAGCCAAATATAAATGGGACAGTCCAAGGTTTCGGGGTTTTGTCATTTTGTCTAAATCACAAAAAATGGTAGATGAGGCTCAAAACTTCTTGAAAAAATATGAATCAGAAGAAGGTATTGAGGCATTTAATAAAACTTTACCTAAAGACAGTTTGAGAAATATTCGTATTCGATTCGGCGTCTTTAAGGAAGGTGAAGATGCTCATGTGGATGAATATGCTTTTAAAAAAGAATCTTCCAAAACGCAGAACAAATTTTATCC
>JAQVXN010000329.1 GCA_028709135.1 Bacteroidaceae bacterium
GGACTTCGTTCTGTATGGCAAACTCATCCTACGACTTGAGCCTTATATGATGTTCGTGTTCCTCAGACCGGAACTTTGCCGACGGCTTCCTTCAGATTCCACCTTGCGATGGACACCCTTGCCTTAGGCTAATGGTTGGACGCTACATACCCCCATAGTGGACTTGCACCACCGAGTTATTAATCATGCACGGCGCACCATAAAAATAGGGCGTGCTTTTTCTGGCACGCCCTATTTTCTTTATTATAAAATCATCTTCATTCTGCCAATGAAACGGGTTGATGAAGCACTATATCACGCGAATTTCGTCCCAGTTCAATTTCATAATTGCAACGGTCTATTTTCCAATCATTTTTTGTGACATCAAAATAAGAGAATGCATCATCACCTAAACTGAATGAAATCGTTTTCTGTTCACCAGCTTTCAGAAAAATTTTCTGGAATCCTTTCAGTTCATGAACAGGACGAAAAACAGTAGGATTTACTGGATGAACATAAAGCTGAACAACTTCAGCACCATCACGACTTCCTGTATTTTTCAACTCCACTGTTACTAAAACCTCCTTACTAGAACGAGATACTTTCAAGTTTTTATAATTAAAAGAGGTATAAGAAAGTCCATAACCAAAAGGAAATTCGGGAGCTACGTTTTTCGTATCATAATAACGATAACCCACCATCAGACTGTCACTAAAATTAATAATATCATTGTCTTCATAGGCTAATTTTTTGCAAGGAACGTCCTCCAACTTTTTAGGCCAAGAAAACGGCAAACGTCCCGAGGGATTCAATTCTCCAAACAACACTTTCGCAACAGCAGTACCACCCTCCATACCAGGATACCACGCCTCAACAACACTCTTAGCATTCTGCAACCAGCCACCCAACTCAAGTGGAGAGCCATTAACCATAACCACACTTAAATTTTTAGCCTGTTTTGACAATATATTTATAACATTTTCCTGTGTTTTCGGAAATATAATGGTACTCTTATCGTGTCCTTCAGTATCCAAACTATAATCAATGCCGGCTACATATATCACAGCATCTGCCTTACGGGCCGCACGTTCTAATTCTTTCATTTTCTGCTGAGAAAAAGTAGTTTGCGGGGTTTCCCATTCCAGACGAATGGCAGCATCACCTTTATTCTTGCTATAAATGATGCAGGGATGATAGGTAGCCCCCTTTTTTAGATCAATCGTTGCAGTGACATAACCATCATTTTGATTCGGATCAGCAATGGCAATCGGTGCACCTCCCCACTCATTATTATAAACCAAAGCAGTTCCTCCACTCACAAAGAAGCGAAACGTATATTTTCCATCCACAGGAGCCTGCACTTCAGCATCAAAACGAGCCTCACGAAAATCATCTACCTTTATAGATGGATCTGGCGATTTCATTTCCCACATAAAGTTAACTGCTTGTTCCGTACGCTCCAACACAGGTTTGTCATTTCCTTTTACAAAATATTGTGCATGAAAGCCCTGCTTCCCATTTTCGGGTTTAAGAGCATCAGTTGGAATAACCTTGTAGCCACCCAAACCTTCAGACGAAATAAAAGTAACTTTTTTGTCTCCAAGCGTTTTTTTAATACCATCGAGAACGGTAACTTCATAAGGAGATTGAACCCAACTACTTCCACCCATCGCCCAAAGACAAAATTTGCGATCCGCGTTAGGACCTGTCACCAAAACGTTTTTAATTTTATTCGGATTTAACGGTAATGAATTTCTTTCATTTTTCAGGAGTATAATACCATCTTCAGCGACATGCAGTGCTGCCTGTTGATGTTCTTTGGTATTAATCTGAGCACCAGCCTTAATATCTTTTCCATCTAGTGCACCAACCATTTGATACACTCGCAGAATTGCACGAACCTTTTGGTCTATCACAGGTACAGGTACACGGCCCTCCTTTACAGCTTTTAGCAGAGCCGAACCAAAACCACAATTGTCACCACCAGGCATCGAAACATCAAGACCTGCAAAAGCTGCTTTTTCTACAGAACGTGTCTGCAACCAATCAGTCATTACAAAGCCTTTAAAACCCCATTTATTTTTTAAAATGTCTGTTAACATCTTACGGCTATCACTTACAAATTCATAATTAATGCCGTTTGCAGCTGTCATAATAGTTCCTATTTTGGCCTTTTGAACCAATGCTTTGAAAACTGGCAGATAAATCTCGTGTAAGGTACGATCATCAACCACAGACATATAATTATTGCGGTTATCTTCTCGATTATTACAAGCATAATGTTTAGCGCAAGCTGCAATTCCCTGGCTCTGAAGGCCTTTTACATCAGCTACAGCAATAGCTGCATTTAGGAAAGGATCCTCCGTGTAATATTCAAAAAAACGCCCACCAAGGGGATCTCTCAAAATATTGAGTCCAGGACCAAGCAAAACGCTGCGACCCAAGGCCCGAGTTTCTTCTCCCATAGCCTCACCAGCTTTTTCAATCACATCTGGATTCCATGTAGAACCAAACATGACACCACAAGGAAAAGCTGTAGTGCCGGCCTGTGCATTAGGTCCCTTTGGACCATCCGTACAGGCAATGCTGCGAATCCCTAACCGTTCTATTCCTTTAAAGCCCATACCACCACCAGAACAGAGAGACACTTTTTCCTCTACTGTCATAGACTTAACAAGCTTATCTATTTTCTGTTCAATTTCAGAATCACTCTGAGCTGAAATGCTCCCTACCCCCAAAAAAAGAGAGCAACTTAATAACAAAATAAATCTTTTCATTTTTTATGATTTTCACTTTGCAAATTTACTCAAAACTCTCTGTTTACAAAACCATTTTCCACATAAGAAACTACATTCTTACAAAACTTTCAGATCTACTGTAAAACAAACAGGCCCGACATCTCGTCGGACCTGATCAACATAATAGAATCAAAAGTGATATATTTATTTTTCCTTTTTCGTATTTTTCTTGTCTGAAGTATCAACTATTTTCACCACTCCAGGTAAATCTCCAATCCTTTCCAAAATAAATTTCTTCGAATAAACTAAATTTCGCCCAGAGAATGTATCACCAATCTCATTATTGCCTGAAGTAATGCCATAGTGAACTGTAGTACTTTTTTTAATGATAATACTATCCAAAACGACTTCGGGCAAATTCAAACTATCTGCTCTGTCTGCATGCTCTGTTTTTTCTACTTTAATACCATTGTCATCGATACAAACAGAAGATATTACTTTATTGACTTTTCCT
>JAQVXN010000330.1 GCA_028709135.1 Bacteroidaceae bacterium
ACCTAATTGTATACACGTGGCAAAACAACCGGGATTAGCCACATGGTGAGCTTTTTTAATCTTTTCTCTTTGCAATTCAGGAAGACCATAAACAAAATCATTCCCCACAGCAGCAAGACGAAAATCTTGAGCAAAATCAATAATTTTCACTTCTGCCGGAATGTCGTGCTCTTGAAGGAAAGCTGCACTCTTGCCATGCCCGAAACAGAAGAAAACAACCTCCACCTCATCAAAAGGCATTGCAGAGGTAAATTTCAAATCCGTATCACCATAAAGGCCTTCGTGCACCTCAGCAACAGCATGCCCTGCATGACTCTCGCTGTTTGCAAATACGATTTCTACATCGGGATGCCCAACAAGCACGCGAATTAATTCACCGCCTGCATAGCCGGCCGCTCCAAGTATTCCTACCTTAATCATACTGTTTTATTCTTTACCGAAAACCGGCAATTATCTTTCTTCGTCCTGGTGTATGCCGTAATAAACACGTAACGGAGTACTCAAAACCTTGATAAAACCTTTTGCATCTTCGGCTGTCCAACCATGTTGCATTTCTCCATACTCTCCCAATTTGGATTTTAACAAATCATCCGCGCTGTCAACGCCAACCGTTTCAAAACCCAATGGACGTAATTTCAAAATAGCCGTACCATTTACATGACGTTGCGAACTGGTAAGCATAGCTTCCATATCCGGCATCACCGGCTCCAAGTATTGACTCTCGTGTAGAAACATTCCATACCAATTGCCAATTTGATCTTTCCAATATTGCTGCCATTTACTCAACGTATATTTTTCCAACAAACGATGGGCTTCAATAATCAATTTGGGAGCAGCAGCCTCAAAACCTACACGTCCCTTAATGCCAATAATGGTATCGCCAACATTGCAATCTCGTCCAATGGCATAAGCTGCACCAATTTCTTCTATTTTTTGAATAGCTTTCACTTTGTCGTCAAACACTTCACCATTAATAGCTGCAATCTCTCCTTTTTTGAATTCTATCTTCAAAAGAGATTCTTCCTGCTTTGTGACATGTTTTAAGAATGCCTCTTCAGGCAATCCTTCAGCAGAATCAAGAATTTCGCCTCCACAAATGGACGTGCCCCAAATACCTACATTATAAGAATATTTCAGTTTTGTGAAATCAGCTGTAAAACCATGCTTGTTCAAATAATCCACTTCCTCTTTGCGAGATAGTGCTTTGTCGCGGGTCAACGTGATAATCTCCGTACCAGGAGCCATGACTAGAAAGGTCATGTCGAAACGAATCTGGTCGTTTCCAGCACCTGTAGAACCGTGCGCAATAGCATCGGCACCAATTTCCTTGGCATAACGAGCAATGGCAATGGCCTGAAAGATTCGTTCGGAAGAAACTGAAATCGGATAGCAATTATTTCTCATTACATTTCCGAAAATCATGTACTTCAAACTCTTTTCATAATACTCTTGGGTGACGTCAAGCGTAATATACTTTTTGGCGCCCAATAAATATGCATTCTCCTCATTCTTCTTCAGTTGCTCAGCAGAAAAACCTCCTGTATTTGCACAAGCGGCATAAACTTCAAAACCTTTTTCTTTGGCCAAATACATCACTGTATAAGAGGTGTCCAATCCTCCGCTGTAAGCAACTACTACTTTCTTTGCCATCTATCTTTCTCTATTAAATTGTTCTTCTATTTAAAACCTCAACTCTAATCAAGTTCTTCTGCATGTTTTGCCATTTCGACAACATCTTCAGGCAGACTGACAGGTAATTCCTCTCCCTCATGTTTTTCGGGATCATAAAGCATGCCTGTGCAAACACAATACTTTCTATTTGTGCGAGCTAAAACGTCACAATTGATACAACAGGGATTCTCCGGAGTGCCACAACCTTTCCAATATTCATCGTCCTGCGTTAATTCGGAAAAAGGTACGGGCTCGTAACCCAACTGCGTATTGATTTTCATCACCGCACCACTGCTGGTCAATCCGAAAAGTTTCGCTTTCGGCCACCTCAAACGACTTAACGTAAAGGCAACCCGCTTAATACGTGTTGCCAGATGATGACCACGAAATTTTTCATCCACAATCAAACCCGAGTTTGCTACGTAATGCTTATTTTCCCAACTCTCAATATAGCAGAAACCGGCGAATTCTTCTCCTTTAAGAGCCAATATGGCCTTACGTTCACGCATTTTCTCCGCTAAATAATCATGCGTTCGTTTTGCTATACCGGAACCGCGTACTTTTGCTGCCTTTGTGATTGTATCAAGAATCGTATCTACATATTTTTCATCTTTTTCACTTGCTACAAAAACGCTAATTCCATCATCAAATTCTTCCATTACCATTTAAAAAATATAGACTATAGGTTCTCCTCTTTATAATTTCTTTATTCCACTCCTATTGATCAAAACGCGGAATGATTTCTTTCATCAAATCATAAACGGCCTGCCTATCAGCTCCTTCTTTTAATACGAGTAAAACGGTATCATCGCCTGCTAAAGAGCCCAAAATTTCATCACAATCGTGCTCATCAATTTCAGCAGCCAAACTGTTGGCATAACCATGTAATGTTTTTAACACTGCAATGTCGCCAGAAAAATTTAATGAAAGGAATCCGTAACTTTGAGTCAAACGTTCTTTCGGCCTTTTTACGGAATTTACGTGATTGAATGCACCATCACTGGGCATTACATAAGTGTATTTACCTTCTTTGTTATACACCTTGGAGGCTTTCAACTGTTTTAAATCGCGCGACAGGGTGGGTTGTGCGATATTAAACCCCTCGCTTTTCAAATCGGCGAGCAATTCTTCCTGATTGTCAAATGATTTGTTCTGAATAATAATACGCAAAACATCTTGACGTGTTTTCTTTGCTGACATAATCCAAACTTTTTTCAGTTAATATCGATACAAAAGTACTATATATTGAAATATTATGCAAGTTTTTAGACTCATTTTTGCATATAACAGCTAAAAAACGCCTTATTCTTGCATATAAATTCTATTTTACTCATTTTCTATTCATTTTCGGCTTCAAAATCTTCTATTTGTTCCTTACATCGTTGTTTTATTTTGAGCCAAAATTTTCATCTGTTTTGTGCTGAACAATTGTAGATGCAATTTCTCCACTACCCACGCAGATCTTTCGTTCCCCATCATAAGGAACGTAAACTACGGCAAACTGTCCTGGAGCAACGCCATGCATGGCATTTTCCGGTTGAATGCAATAACCTTG
>JAQVXN010000331.1 GCA_028709135.1 Bacteroidaceae bacterium
GAGTTTATTTTACGTCCAGAGCCCTGAATAATGAGTAAAATCAAAATAGTCAAGCATGCCTTTAGAAAGGAATATGGACAGGATGTCCTTATAGTCGATTGGTTTTCTTTGCATGAAGCAGAAGTAGTATTCTATAGATTATTCAAAAAGGAACAATTTGTTAAATCCCCAACTTTACAGACTAAGCCCTTGTTTCTCGATTTAGCCCGCTAAACTTTCGAAACAAATCCGATAAATCCGATAAATTCGCTTAAAATAACCTCAAAAAACTTTCGATAAGAATTCAAAACAGCTTCTAAAAGTAGATTCCTACCACTGGATAGCAACATGAATGCCTTCTGGATTATTTTCGAATTTTAAAAATTCTGTTTTACTCTCTTGAGACCAAGAGGCGTTGCAATCAAGGGCAACGCCTCTTGAATTTGTAACGGTTAGATTGATCGGTTTTTCTGGCAAGAGAATTCGCATTACGTTCGTTGTATTGATAGGACTTTTGGCGATGAAGGTATAACTGTTTTTTGTGGATTGTTCTTCGTAAATGCGTGATGCGGATGCAAGAACCTGTGGTTGTTGTTTGTTCTTAACTTGATTGATATTATAAAGAAAGGCTTGTTCTCCAGGTTTGATGGTCTTTTCTTTAAGCACAGGAAGTTCCGGGTCAAACAAATCAATGAGCATACCTTTTTTAATAAAAGGAGCATTGCTGACCATGTTTTCGTCGAGAACAGAAATGATGGAATATGGACCACGATCCAGATATAGAGAATTTTTAAATTCGAGCTTTCCTCCTTTGGTATCGTGTTCGTAGGCTTTTTGAACAATATCGATTAGATTCTTGTCTCCGTTGGCAGAGAGTACAAATTCCTTGGGATCTTTGCGAATAACATAAACAATACCTTTCCCATATTTGTAACGTCCCTCAGGAGCATTTTGTGGTATCTTCATTAAGCTGAAAAGATGTTGGGAAGGGCGTTGAAAATGATTTTTACCCTGATTCCACCATTCTTGTACAGTTTGGAAGGGATCAGTATCACGGCTGCTATAAATAAGTATACCTCCTTGTTTTACCCAGGCCGCAATATGTTGATGAGCACAGCTGTCGAGGGGTTTCATGTTGGAATAACTCATGAGCAACACTTTAAGATTATGCCATGTGTCCGGATAAATCGTATTTTCAAGATGCGTAATGCTAACAGGAATGCCACGTTTCAGTAAAGGTAGGGCTTCTCCGTAGAAGTCGGCTAATTGGGGGTCGTCATAGTTGTCAATAGGTTGCGGGGCACGCTGAAACATTAAAGAATTGGCCATCATGATGCTAATGCCCTGAGAACCACTAACCTGATTGCTGGACAAGGGAATGTTGTTGAGCGCATTAATCATTACCTGCATTTGTGTGGAGTAAAACCGTGGAATATGTTCCTCTTTGTTATTGTCGCTGCCAGTGCGGTAGGTTCCTTCATAAATGCGATCGGGCCAGGGCATAACTTCGTAATTGTTATTTTCCGGATAAAGAATTTTGGCAGTGAAAGTGGCTTGGTAATTGCGTTTAAAGTCCTGCCAGTCACGTGTCTGATCTTCAATAGGATCGGTAAGAAAGAAAACTTTGCGGTGGGTGGGGCGTGTCATAGATTCCATGCAGCCATATTCCAAGAAAGCTGTTTCGAAAACGCGTTCTTTTTCTTTTCCATTAAAGTAATTTGGTGTGCGCGATGTTCCAGTCCAAACTTGTGCGATATAGCCGTCTACGCATTTGAGAGATGCCAAGCTGGCTTCGGGACTGACAATTTGCCATTGACTGTAGTTGAGTAGGGAATGTGTGGGTACGTAGCAACGCACATTCATACCCTTTTGTTTTCCATATTCTTTTGCATAAGTGAAGACGTCATTAAGAGCGCGATAATAAAGATAATATTTTAATTTGTTTGAAAGGTATGTGTTTTCAGCAGAAAGATGTTGCGGCCTCCAGTCGAAGCCATAATAATCTCGCCATTCTCTTTTGAAGCCGTCACTATAACCACTACGGGCCCAAAATTCCGGTTCTTCGAGAAAAATGGCGTCGATGCCTGCGTCAATGACGCGTTTGATCTGTTTCTCTTTAAAATATTTCAAATAGTTCAGAGAGGGAACAATATAGGGAATCATATAGCCATGTCCTACAGAGTCGTTGTGGAGCGCGACTTGTCCCTCGTCGAGATGTTTGTGACCATCCCAGCTACCGTTAAAATAGTCTTGATATTCTCCCCAGGCAATACCCGTCATGAAATGTGTTGTGTAGCCATGATCCCGCCAAGACTGTACACGTTGTTCAAAGCTCATGCCAGGGTGGTCACTCGTGCCATAGCACATGACGACGTCGGAACGTATATCTGTGGTTGGTTTCCATTGTGCAGCAGTTTGAAATGTGGTGTGCTCTCTTTTTCCTGAGGAAGTAGACTGTGCTGCGGCATTGGCGTACAGCATCGAAAGACAAATTAAAAAAGAAGAAGTTTTCATTGATGGGGATGTTGTTCTGTTTGGCAAAGGTAGCATAAAGTTTCAAAATAAGGAGATCAAAGGGCTATCGTTTTCTGCAAATATCGTGTTGGACCTTGTAGCTATGTTTAGTCATAAATAAAAGTTTTTCTTGCCTTGTTTTAGGGGAGATAAAGATTATTGCTTATCGTAGTTGTGCCTCTTTTTTTTGTTGCGATATTGCATAGGTGATAAACCAATTGTTTGTTTGAATATTCGCGAGAAATAAGTGATTTCGTAACCGCATTTTGAAGCTACTTCCGCAATAGCAAGAGAATCATCAGAATCGAGTAATTTTTTGGCTTTTGACATGCGTAATTGCAGTACGTAGGCAATTGTTGTTTGGCCGGTAATGGCGCGTATTTTGCGATTTAATTGAATGGTAGTCATGTTCATACTCTCTGCCAAAGTTTCAATAGAGATGGTATTTCCGCAGGTGTGCGCAAAAACGTTTTTTGTAAATATTTTGATAAAGTCTTTATCCAAATCGCTCAGTATCGCATGGTTTTCGTCTCCTTCATGAATGCTTTTAAGAAACTTGTCGCGGAGTTGTTGACGCTGTTCTAGTAAGTTTTTTACACGAATCGTCAGTTCTTCGGCATTGAATGGTTTTGCTAGGTATGCATCTGCACCTGTTTTGAGACCCTTGATGCGGTCTTCGTCTGTATTTCTTGCCGTAATGATAATGATAGGAATATGACTTAGAATTTGT
>JAQVXN010000332.1 GCA_028709135.1 Bacteroidaceae bacterium
TGGGACTTCGGGTCCGAATGAATGGCTTTGGCGTTGTAACGCAGCAAAGTTTACCACAAGGTCATCATATTGTTAAGGGTGAAACGATTATGCTTCATCTTGAAATGAAAGGATGCAGTGGTGATGATGATCATTTTGAAAATGAAACAAAAGTGGATAGTTTGAAAACCAAAACTCCATTAAACTCAACTCAAACGGATACAATTTCAGCAAAGAAAAAGAAGGCAAATAAGACATCCGAAGTAAAAAAGAAAAATTCGACAAGAATTGAAAGTGAAAATGAAGGATCGGAAATAAAGAAGGAAAAATCCGAAGCAAAAAAAGATAAGAAAAAAACAGATACGGAAAAGAAGAGCTCGAATAAAGGCAAAGCAGTTCAGGAAAAGAAGAAAATATCGTCTGATAAGGAATCTTTAGGAAAAGAGAAGAAAGAAGAGAAGAAAAAAGAAAAGTCGACAGTCGAGAAAACATCTTCAAAATCCGAAAAAGACAGAAAAGAATCGTCGAAAGATAAAAAGGAGCCGTCTAAAAGCAAAACGATAAAATCGAAAAACAATTAAAATGCAAAAAAATATGGAACTATCAACTGCCTTAAGTAAAGTGAAAGTCCTAGAGAACATTGGCTCCATGGATATTTCTATCAATGGGGTGAACATGGATTCGCGTTTGATCCAGAAAGGGAATCTCTTTGTTGCTGTGTGCGGTACGTTGACAGATGGTCATAAGTATATTCCGAAGGCCATTGAGTTAGGCGCTGCAGCCATCATTTGCCAAACGATTCCGGAAGATCGTCCTGCAAATGTTTCTTTTATTCGTGTTGCGGATACGGAGGATGCCATTGGCAAAATTGCCACGATGTTTTATGGAGACCCAACAAAAAACTTAAAACTCATAGGAGTGACGGGGACAAACGGTAAAACCACAGTTGCAACATTATTGTACGAAATGTTTACTAAGTTCGGATTCAAATGTGGATTATGTTCTACCGTATGCAATTATATAGGTGCTACGCCTTATCCCGCAGACCATACCACGCCGGATCCTGTAACTTTAAATAAACTGTTAAGTGAAATGGTGAAGGAGGGCTGCGAATATGCTTTTATGGAATGTAGTTCTCATGCCATTCATCAAAAACGTATTGGGGGACTTCATTTTATGGGTGCTCTTTTTACGAATTTGACGCGCGATCATTTGGATTATCATAAAACATTTGAAAACTATCGCGATGCCAAGAAGGCTTTTTTTGATGGTTTGGATAAAGATGCTTTTGCGATAACGAATTTGGATGATAAAAATGGTTTGGTAATGACGCAAAATACGCGTGCAACGGTAAAAACATACTCGTTGCAACGGATGGCGGACTTTCATGCTAAAATTTTGGAAATGACATTCGAGGGGATGGAATTGGAAATCAACGGAATAAATGTTCACGTACCCTTGGTGGGGAAATTCAATGTTTCCAATTTGTTAGCCATCTATGGTGCTGCGATCATGTTGGGACGTGAACCCCTTGAGACTCTTACTGTGTTGAGCGCATTGCGATCTGTCTCCGGGCGCTTTGAGGCTGTTCATTCTCCCAAGGGTTTTACAGCCATAGTAGATTATGCGCATACGCCGGATGCCTTAGTGAACGTTTTGAATGCCATTGATGAAGTGCTTTGTCATAAAGGTGAAGTCATTACGGTCTGTGGCGCAGGTGGAAATCGGGATAAGGGTAAACGTCCGCAAATGGCTTATGAAGCTGCTCGTCTCAGTGACAAAGTAATTATTACGAGTGACAACCCGCGTTTTGAGGAACCGCAGGACATTATTAACGATATGCTTGCAGGTGTCAAAGCAGATCAAAAGGAGCGCGTTATTACGATTGTTGATCGCAAGGAAGCTATACGTACCGCTTGTTTGATGGCGCATAAGGGCGATGTTATTTTAGTCGCCGGAAAAGGCCATGAGAATTATCAGGACGTAAAAGGTGTAAAACATCATTTTGATGATAAAGAAGTCTTGTCTGAAGTCTTCAAGGCCAATTAAATTTATCCAGTAAATAAAGGTTTGATATGCTGTATTATTTCTTTAGATTTTTAGACCAGTTTGGCATTCCTGGTTCGGGAATGTGGACCTATATTTCGTTTCGTTCTTTATTGGCATTGATTTTTGCTTTAGGTATTTCCGCATGGTTTGGCGGTCATTTTATTCGTTTTATGAAACGCCACAATTATACCGAGACGCAACGAGATGCAAGTATTGATCCTTACGGAGTTAATAAAGTCGGGGTTCCTTCTATGGGTGGCATTATTATTATTGTTTCCATGTTGGTTCCTGTTTTGCTGTTTGGCCGTCTTCGTAATGTATACCTTATTTTAATGATCATCACAACAGTTTGGCTCGCTGTTTTAGGTTTTGCAGATGATTATATCAAAACATTCAAGAAGAAAAAGGATGGTTTGCATCCTAAGGTGAAACTTTTTGGACAACTCGGATTAGGACTTTTTATTGGTCTGACGCTCTATTTTAGTCCTGATGCTGTGATTCGGGAAAATGTAGAAATTATACGTAATGGAGAGGTTTCTTACGTGATGCATAAGACGGCACCCACAAAATCCACCAAAACGACGATACCATTTGTTAAGAGTAATAATCTTGATTATAGTGAAATCATGTCGTTTTGTGGAAAATACAAAAATATAGCCGGATGGATTCTTTTTGTGCTGATTACGGTTCTGGTTGTGATGGCTGTTTCCAACGGAGCTAATTTAAATGACGGAATGGATGGCATGGCAGCGGGCAACTCTGCGATTATTGGTATCGCATTGCTAATTTTGGCATACGTTTCGAGTCACATCGAGTATGCCGGTTATTTGAATATCATGTACATTCCTGGTTCTCAAGAATTAGTTGTGTTTATTAGTGCTTTTGTAGGGGCTTTGATAGGATTTTTGTGGTACAATGCTTATCCGGCTCAGATTTTTATGGGTGATACCGGCAGTCTTACGATTGGAGGCATTATTGGTGTCCTTGCTGTGATTATACACAAAGAATTGTTGTTACCACTGCTTTGTGGAATTTTCTTTATAGAAAGTTTGAGTGTCATTTTGCAGGTTGAATATTTTAAAATTGGAAAACGTCACGGGCGCAAACAACGTTTGTTTAAACGGACACCTATTCATGACAATTTCCGAGTTCTTCCATCTCAATTGGATCCGCAGTGCTCATATAAGTTTG
>JAQVXN010000333.1 GCA_028709135.1 Bacteroidaceae bacterium
AAGGATATGAAGATATATTATAATTGTTTGACAATGCCGCAGAATCATATTTTAAAAAACTCAAAGACAAGGGCTTAAAGTTAATGTTTCGTAATGCTCTTGAAAGAATCAGTGTGAACCCATATGAGGGGGAAGTACAACACGGCGATCTCAGTGCCAGGTACGAAACGCAAAAGATGATAGAGGATCAAAATAACGGTGTCAGTCACCAAATATATTGAGCATAAATCGAAGGAGGATGTAAATGGATAAACTAGCAATTTTATGGACATCGGAAAACAAAGAGACGGCTTTGAACATGGTTCTGATGTACACGCTTAAGTCCAATATAAACAAATGGTGGAAGACGTGCAGCCTGATTACCTGGGGGCCTTCTAATCAGTTAGTGTGCAAGGATCCTGAAGTTCAGGAACAAATCCATCTGATAATGGATGCCGGCGTGAAGGTATATGCTTGTAAAAGATGTGCTGAAAGATATGGCTTAAGTGATCAGCTTGAGAGTTTGGGGATAGAGGTAAAGCTGATGGGTGAACCTTTAACGGAATTCCTGCAGGATGACAGCTGCCGGGTGATCAGTATTTAGAGAAGCCGTTGAATAGGTGTTGTTGCCTTCTATGCTGTGTGACCAACCTTCACATCGTGGTTGTTACCAGGGACACTTTATAGTGCCAGAATATATGCGCAGCAAATTGTAAATCTTCACATACCCACGGAATGTATCTTGACAAGGAAACCGAAAAAACCTACAATGGATACATACCATACGAATGTAAACAAATGAGGTGAAGGAAGCATGGCACGAAACAAATACCCGGAGATAACCGTAGAAAAAATTTTAGAGGCCGCACAAAAACTTTTTTTGGAAAAAGGATATGACGAAACAACCATACAGGATATTGTGAATGAGCTTGGCGGTTTGACAAAGGGCGCAATATATCATCATTTTAAATCAAAAAAAGAAATCATGGACGCATTGAGCGATAAAATGTTTCTTGAAAACAACCCATTTGACACTGTTAGAAAACGAAAAGACTTAAATGGGCTTCAAAAAATGAAACTGGCAATGACATTAAATCAATCTGATGAAGAGCGGATGGAGCTGTCAAAGCAGGCTATACCCATTTTGAAGAACCCCCATATTTTAGCAAGAATGATTGAATCTAACAGATGCGTATTAAGCCCTTATTGGCTTGAACTTATAGAAGAGGGAAACAACGACGGCTCTATTCATACGCAATATGCAAAAGAATTATCGGAGTTGCTTCCTTTATTCGATTTGTGGCTAACGCCGTCCATTTTTCCGGCAAGCACAGAGGAAATGTGTCATAAGTTTACTTTTATAAAAGAGTTGTTTGATTGTATGGGTGTTCCATTGATTGACGACGAAATTATGAACATGATAAAACTATATTTTTCCGAAATGAAATAGGACAACAAATAAAATTGCCTTATAACTAAAAGGTAATTTTATTTTAAAGATATACATTCATTCATAATGTATGAAAAAATATGAGGAGGATAATAATGGGCAAACTATTAGCTGTATCAACAAAACGATTGACAAAAGCATTTGATGGAAAAGAAGTTATCCATGGGTGCAATATGACTGTTGAAAAAGGAACCGTCTATGGCTTCGTTGGAAAAAATGGAGCAGGAAAGACAACTGTTTTTAAAATGCTATTGGGGTTGTTAAGACCGACTATAGGCGAGGCGACTGTTTTAGGCATGGATAGCGTAAGAGATCGTTCGGAGATTTTGCGGCATACAGGAAGTCTGATTGAAACCCCTATTTTTTACGAGCATTTATCCGCTGCCGATAATCTGAAAATCCATCTTGCTTATATGGGAATTGAAAATACAGATCTCGAAAATGTATTAACTCTGGTAGGATTAGCGAACATTGGTATGCAGCCTGTTTCAACCTTTTCGTTGGGAATGCGCCAACGCTTGGGTATCGCTCGCGCATTAGTGCATAAACCAGAGCTCTTGATTTTGGACGAACCTATAAACGGTCTTGACCCTGTTGGAATAATAGAAATGCGGGAACTCTTTCATACCCTTGTAAGGCAAGAAAATTATACGATTTTGTTGTCAAGCCATATTTTATCCGAAGTCGAACAGATAGCTGACCAGATCGGTTTTATTGTTGACGGTACTGTTATACAGGAGATAAGTCCGGCAAAAATCAAAGAAAAACACCCCGCCGGAATAGAGGATTACTTTATAAAGGTCACAAATGGAGGAATAGCAAATGAATAAGCTGATCAGTCTTGAATTGAAAAGAAACAGTTTGAAATCTTATCATATAGCGGTTGCTATCATTACTGTAATTATGTTGGGCTTTTTATATCTGCTTGCCGCAATTCCTAAAATGGATCCGACGGATACAGATGCGGAATTGTTTATGTCATATAACTTTATTATCGGGTTGAGCAACGTAGTCTGTATGGCTATTTTTTCGATTATGTCCGCAGTAATGGCGTCAAAGTTTATTGTTGAAGAATACACAGGTAAAAAAGCAATCCTTTTGTTCTCTTACCCTATCGAAAGGAAAAAGATATTAGAAGCGAAGATATTAATGGTCTTTTCATATACGGCCTTCTCTATGATAGTATGCGGTGGCTTCATTTTAACAGTTTTCTTAGGAACAGAGAGGCTATTCCCATTATGTTCAGACACTATCAGCTTTGGTATGATTTGGGACGGCATTTTATCTTTGCTATGCTGCTCATTTATAGCTGCACTGTTGGGGGTTATTTCTCTTTGGTTTGGCTTTATGAAAAAATCCATCTCCGTAACAATAGTTGCGTCGTGCATTATTGTATCGGTTATTTGTCAAATCATGGGGATGTCGCTTTTTTACCGCCCTGTAATTATAAGTGCTCTTGCGGTGGCTTTAATCATCGCAGTATTGGCATTGAGCAATTTGCATTATCAAGTCAAAAGGATGGAAGTATGACTAATGTTATCTTTATTCACGGGCTTGGACAAACCCCGGCTAGTTGGCATAAAACCGTTGCTTCTCTATCAGAACATATAACAGCTGACTATGTTAATTTGTCCTCTATATGCAAAAATGGAGAGGTTACATATAAGAACATGTATTGTGCTTTTGAAAAATACTGCGAAGAAATAGCCGAGCTGTTGAATTTGTGCGGTATCTCTTTGGGGGCCATCTTCGCATTAAACTATGCAATAGACCATGCTGAAAAGGTGG
>JAQVXN010000334.1 GCA_028709135.1 Bacteroidaceae bacterium
TCTATCTTAATGATTATTAAAGATCTTATTTTGATTCTGTATAAAGACATTTCGTTCTCAAAAACAGACTTTAATTGTTAAAACAAAAAAATCTCTATTAGAGGAAGTATTTATAAAAAAAGCCGTACCTTTGGAGGCGAATGAGTTCTAATACTTTGTATTAAAAATTACGATATGGAAAAGAAAAGAGAAAAACTTTTTTCTGATTTTGCGCCTGTCAGTCGTCAACAATGGCTGGATAAGATTACAATAGATTTGAAAGGTGGCGATTTCAATAAAAAGTTAGTGTGGCGTACCGACGAAGGTTTCAATGTACAGCCGTTCTATCTGCGAGAAGATGTGGAGAACTTCCCTGCAGAGTCTGCCCTTCCGGGGAAGTATCCTTTTGTTCGTGGTAACAAAGTCAACAAAAATGATTGGCATGTTCGTCAAAATGTAGCGTGTGGTGATCCTGCTGAAACAAATGCAAAATTGAAAGATTTGCTTTTGCGAGGTGTTGACTCGTTCGGATTGAGTATTCCTCGGGACAATGCTACGCAAGATTATTTGGAAGTTCTGTTAAAAGATATTCCATTAGAGAAAACTGAGCTGAATCTTCGTACTTGTTTGAAAAAGATTGCAGGTTTGGCTAAAGCATTGGTTTCACTGTTTGATAAAATTGGGGCAGACAAGAAAAAGGTTTTTGGAAGTATTGAATTTGACCCTATTGGGAAAATGCTCCAGAAAGGAAAGGATGTTAGTGCCCGTATGGAAACTGGCAAGGAATTGGTACAAATATTGAAAGATTGTCCTCAATTTACTTGCTTTAATGTTACCTCTCTGGAATTGAAGAATGCCGGAGCATTTTGCTATCAGGAAAGTGGTTATGCACTGTCTTGGGGTGTAGAATACTTAAATCTACTGACCGATGCGGGTGTTTCTCCCACAGAGGCTGCCCGCCGTATTCGTTTTAGTATGGGCGTAGGTGCTAACTATTTTATGGAAATAGCTAAATTCAGAGCTTTTCGCATGCTTTGGGCCAAAGTCTTACATGAGTATGGCGTAGCTGAAGATGAATGTTATACTTACATCATGGCTACGACTACGGAATATAATAAAACGTTGTTTGATAGTTATGTCAATTTGTTGCGTACGCAGACAGAAGCTATGAGCAGTGCCTTAGCCGGCGTTGAATCCATGGTTGTTACTGCCTTTGATGCTCCTTATGAGGATCCAACTGATTTTAGTGAACGCATTGCGCGCAATCAGCAACTGATGTTGAAAGAGGAAAATCATTTCAGTAAAATTGTAGATGTGGCAGCAGGTTCCTATTATGTGGAGGAACTTACACGTAGTCTTGCAGGAGAAGCATGGAAACTTTTTTTAGCAACAGAACAGGCTGGTGGCTTTCTGTCAGAAGTCAAAGCAGGTAAGGTGCAGCGAGATATCAATGATACAAATGCTCAGCGCCATATTAAAGTTGCTCAACGACGTGAATTTGTTCTTGGAAGTAATCAATTTCCGAATTTTAATGAGAAGAGTGATGGTAAAACTCCTTTAAATGGCTGCTGTGGAAAGTGTAGTGAAGGTGAAACCGAACTGCCGAAATTGGACAATACGCGTTTGGCAAGTGAATTTGAAACACTGCGTCAACAAACAGAGCAGGCTAAAAAGCGCCCCATTGCATTTATGCTTACGATTGGTGATCTGAAGTGGCGTCAGGCTCGTGCACAGTTTAGTTGCAATTTTTTGGGTTGTGCCGGTTATGAGGTGAAAGATAACTTGGGCTTTAAAACTGTTGAAGAAGGTATTGAGGCAGCTCTTAAAGCTGATGCTGACATTGTTGTTCTTTGTTCAAGTGATGACGAATACGTCAAATATAGTGTACCTGCATTTAAGGCTTTGGCTGGTCGTGCCATTTTCATCGTGGCTGGAAATCCGAGTTGTATCGATGAACTCAAAGCCGCAGGTATCGAATTCTTTATTCATGTGCGCGTCAACCAACTGGATACGCTTAAAGAGTTAAACGCTAAATTGGGAATCAAATGAGAAAAAATTTTGAAAATATAGATATCAATACCGTTCCCGTAACCGAGAGCGGTGCCCAGTGGCAAAAAGAACATCATATCAGTGCGGACTGGCGCACGCCGGAACAAATAGACATTCAACCGGTATATACCAAAGAAGATATGGAACAAATGGAGCACCTTGACTATTCAGCTGGCTTACCTCCATTTCTTCGTGGTCCTTACTCAATGATGTATCCTTTCCGCCCGTGGACTATTCGTCAATATGCCGGATTCTCTACAGCGGAAGAGAGTAATGCTTTTTATCGCCGCAATTTGGCTAGTGGCCAAAAAGGTTTGTCGGTGGCATTTGACCTGCCAACACATCGTGGATACGATCCAGATAATGAACGCGTCATAGGTGACGTGGGTAAAGCCGGAGTTTCTATTTGTTCTGTTGAGAACATGAAAGTGCTTTTTGCAGGTATTCCTTTGAAAGACATGTCTGTGTCTATGACAATGAATGGAGCCGTTTTGCCGATTATGGCGTTTTATATCGTTGCAGGTTTGGAACAAGGCGCTTCGCTTGATGTTATGGCAGGTACAATCCAAAACGATATTTTGAAAGAGTTCATGGTGCGTAATACCTATATTTATCCGCCGGCTTTTTCTATGAAAATTATTGCCGATATTTTTGAGTTTACTTCTCAAAAAATGCCCAAATTCAATTCTATTTCTATTTCGGGTTATCATATGCAGGAAGCAGGAGCTACGGCTGATATAGAGTTGGCTTATACGTTGGCAGATGGTATGGATTATCTCCGAACAGGTATTAACGCCGGTATTGATATTGATGCTTTTGCCCCACGTTTATCTTTCTTTTGGGCTATTGGTGTGAATCATTTCATGGAAATTGCCAAAATGCGTGCAGCTCGTATGCTTTGGGCTAAGATTACGAAGAGTTTCGGAGCCAAAAATCCTAAATCGATGATGTTGCGCACGCATTCGCAGACTTCTGGTTGGTCTTTGACTGAGCAGGATCCATATAATAATGTGGGACGTACTTGCGTAGAGGCTATGGCTGCTGTGTTGGGACACACCCAATCCATGCACACAAATTCTCTGGATGAAGCTATTGCGTTACCTACGGATTTCTCTGCTCGTATTGCCCGTAACACGCAAATTTATATTCAGAATGAAACGCAAGTATGTCGAGAAATTGAT
>JAQVXN010000335.1 GCA_028709135.1 Bacteroidaceae bacterium
AAGCAACCAGCAACGGCGGAACCATTTTTAAAGCTGGTTTGTGAAATTCCACTGGCCGTGGTGGTACAAAGCCAAACTCCGGCTTGAGCAGAGCCTTTTGAAAGTGTCCATAAATAAGAACCGGCAGGGAAGAATTCTGAGGTTGTTGTTGCGGTGTTGTTATTAGAACGCAATTCTATCCATTGATTATCACAAAGGTCCGTGTAACGATAAGTCGAAACGGGAGTGCCTTGTAGGGTTTTAGAATAGGACGTGTCCCATTTATAGAGGGTAAATGTAATACTGTCAAGTCCGTTGCGTGACCATGTGGGAGTGTTGACGTCAATGCTAAAGAATGGTTTTGTTGTAGTGAATTTTTGAGCTGCGACATTGATGCTTTTAATGAGGACTGCAGAATGATCTGAGGAGGTGTTATAAAGAGGAGTATAATTTGTTGGAATTGCGTCATTCTGGAAAGAAGAGCCTGCAGCAGCGAACCAGGCATCAAGCGAACCGTCTTTGTTTCGGATAATGGAAGGGCCGTAGCGGTAATTTCCTGCTTTGTAAATGTCCCAGCCTGAAAGAGCATGGACGGTGAAACCGCCTACCTTTACATCTGGAATGTTGCTTGATTGTGCCTCGATCGGTTGAGAAATAGAGATACAGCTTACCGAAAAGAGTAAAAACAAAAGCGGAGAGGACAATAATTTTTTCATAAATGTTTTTTTGTCTATGTAAAACATAAACGTCAGATGAACCTTTTAGCTAAAAGGAAGTGGGTACAGAATGTTTATGTTTGGGGACGTAAAATTAGAAAATTCTTTTAAAACTATTGAAATTACAAAGCCCCTTTTTGCAAAAATCAGATTATTTGAAGAGGGAGAGGGGAATTTTTGCTAAATATATCGCAGGGCGCTTGGTTTCATGGCAAGAATAATAACTTACCCAAAGCTTTTTTCCTACTACGAGTAAGCCGGGATAACTGGTATCTCCCCCGGAAGGCAGAACGAAGACTTCTTGAAATTTGCCGGTAAGAGCATTACCTTTAAAAAGAACCGTTTTGCAGGTTGAAGGAATATAATAAGAGCGCGAACAGGCAATGACGTTGTTGTTATCAAGAATAAGAAAATCTTGTCCACCCAAGCGAAATTCCATCTTTTTCCAAGTCCAATTTGTAAAAGGAGCTACACTTAATCCCCAATAACCACAACAGTCTGCCCCGTCGCGACGAACCATCATTGCCATTTGACCATTGGGGAGGAAGCGAATGGTAGATTCATTGGGAAAATCTGGCACGAGCAAATCTGAACGTTTTTGATAAAGAATGCCGTCGGTGGTGGTCATAAGCCAAAGTCCGCGAGTTCCGTCTTTTTTCTGGAAATAGTTTACTCCATAAGCAGTGTCGCCTTGCCAGGTGAGACGCCAAATCCAATCATTACGATGATCTGTGCTGTTTTCTAGTTTTGCTTTTTGCAGCTTGCTGAAATGGGTGCCATTCTGACTAAAACAGACAAAAGGATATTGGGCTGTTAGTTCTCGATTTTGGTAAACGGAACCACCGCAGGAAACCATGAGCCTCCCGTCGGGCGTGATACTGAGTTTGGGATCGCGTAGGTCTATGCCTTCTTCTTTTAATAAAGTTACAGATTTCCAACTGCGTCCGTTTTTCGAAAAAAGAATGCGAATGCGTCCTTCAGCTTTACCATTGTCATCAAAAACGTGACCTTCTCCTTCTCGAAATGAACAATAAAATTTTCCTTTGAATTGAACGAGAGAGGTAAAAGAATTATATGCTCCGTTGTCCCAAATCTTTTGAACGGAGAAATGAATACTGTTTTGCCCGTATAAAGAGCATCCACCTAGTATCCAGATGTAAAAGACAAAAAAAATGCGACAAACGTTTTTCATAAAAAGGAATAATAATTATTGGCAAAAGTACGCTTTTTCTTTATGGTGAGGCACAGTTAACCGGTTGAATTATCTGTAATAGTGAAAGAACGAATCGTTTTATACCTTTTAAAGTTGCTGGAATTTGGATAAAAATAAAAAAATTGACTTCATGTTTTGTCCTTCTCGTAACTTGCACTAACTTTGCATAATAAATTATATGAAATGATGAAATCCACAAACCTCAATCTCAGACAACTGGGGCTTAAACCTGAAGAGGTTCAGAGAGCTCGTGAAAAGTATGGACGCAATTTACTTACGCCACCTGTACGTCCCTCTGTGCTCAAACTTTATTTGGAGAAATTCAAAGATCCCATTATTCGTATTTTACTTCTTGCTGCGCTCCTTTCTTTGGGCATTGGTTTTTTCGAAGGAGAATTTGTTGAGACCATAGGTATTCTGATTGCTATTTTTTTAGCTACAAGCATAGGCTTTTATTTTGAATATGATGCACAGAAACGCTTTGATGTACTCAATGCATTGGGACAAGAAGAATTAATAACCGTAGTACGTGATGGACAAGTTACGCAAGTGCCCATGAGTGAACTGGTTGTTGGCGATATTGTTATTTTGGAACAAGGCGTTGAAATACCTGCCGACGGCATTCTTCTTGAATCCGTAAATTTGGATGTGAATGAATCTACGTTAACGGGAGAACCTCTTTGCCACAAAACGGTTAATGAGAAGAATTTTGATGCCGAGGCCACTTATCCTTCCAATAAGGTGTTGCGTTCCAGTATGGTTGTAGATGGACACGGAGTTATGCGTGTAGAAGCTGTGGGCGACCGTACGGAAGTAGGACAAGCCTACGAAGGGTCAGCTAAAAAGCAAACAATAGATACTCCTCTGAATCAGCAATTGAATCGTTTATCAAAGATGATCAGTCGCATAGCTCTAGCTATTTCTTTGGCTGTATTCATTATTTGCACAATTCATGGTTTGACGTCGTATTTTAGTGATTTGCTTCCCGGACAAGATGCAAACTGGCTCAAAGTTACAGAGCTGATGTTGAATTATTTTATGATGGCCGTTACATTGATGGTGATGGCAGTTCCAGAGGGATTGCCCATGGCTGTTACGTTAAGTTTGGCTTTGAATATGCGTCGCATGTTGAAAACAAACAATTTGGTGCGTAAAATGCATGCTTGTGAAACGATGGGTGCCATTACTGTAATTTGTACAGACAAGACGGGAACATTGACGCAAAATCGGATGGAAGTGACGGAAATAAAATATAACCCAACGATTGAAAATTTGTTGCGTGAAAATATCGCCGTGAATTC
>JAQVXN010000336.1 GCA_028709135.1 Bacteroidaceae bacterium
GAAATAGAAGCCTTGGTTTTGGCTACCGAATACCCCTTTCTGGATACCCACTTGCTCATGCCATAAGTATTGGTATGCATTGTTCTGCAGACGGCCCGTAGTGTAATACTAGGATTGGATTTGAGTTGCTTGGTAAATCTGAGCCAAGTTTGTTCGTAGCGATTCAACGCTGTTTGTTGTTCCATAATTGTAGATATGTATTTAATGGAACAAAAAAAACAAAAGAGAAAGTTAATACAATGTACAATCGCGGAGACGCTTACAATACGAGAGACTTGAAACTTTGATCCAAACGATTTTAGCTTTTCGTTCAGAAAAATTGTATGCACTGGATTAAATAAAATGCTACTTTTATACGGTATTATAATATCGTAGAGTCAACAAGCAAGTGCAAAATTAGGAGAAATGTTTAAAGACTAGAAGTTTACAGGAAGAAACTTTCCAATTTAACTCTGGCCCTATTGTTTATCTTAGTTCCCATTTTGTGAACATAAAGACCGTAAAATGAACTCATTACTTTCAATGAATTAATTTGATCATTTTTTAAATTTTAGATGCTCAATAGAAGTTGGTGACGCAGTGCGTCACAAAAGAAACGCAGTGCGTCATGAAAAAAACGCACCGCGTCACAAAAGAAACGCACCGCGTCATATAGAATGAGAAGTAACTTTTCATTTAGAACACTATATTCAAATAGAATTTCAGCCAAATAATGAAATGTATCAAAGACCCTACGAGGTAAAATGTTTCTGTCTGGTTAAAGTTTTGACCTATAAAATGTTGTTTTAAAAATAGGAAAGGTAATTGGAGCATTTAAATTCTCTCTGTCAGATTCATGCGGAGGCCAGTAGAAATCTGTCGTGTAGTTTAGTTTTTAAGGTGTGAATTTACTGAACAATTATTGGGCGTTTTATGGGTGACTCATTGGGTGGAATTTTTGGTTCGAGTTATTGGAGGTTTAAGTGGTGGGCCGCGCGGAGCTGGTGCGCACAGAGCTTTAGGAGCTCTGATTGAAGGTGCTGCAAATCTGATAATTACATCTTTAAAAAATGTAAGTAGTCGAATATAGATAAATGTGATAACTATTTACAGGAAGATAAGTAGACACGATTATAATCGTCACAATTTAAGGACAGGAGACAATCAGATGAAACCTCTGGTAAATATACCAAAGGAATGTCAGAATTTGCAAATTGGAAATCTTCGTTTTATTGATCAAAATAGTAATCGTAGACTTAAAGTATTTGGATGCGCTAGGCTTGTCTTAGAAATTAGAAATAGGGACCAAACGATTTAGAATGTGACTACTATTGTAAATTGTTCGGATTTAAAACATATTTAATTTCGTCAACTGCGATTATTTGTGAAATTGGGACTGGAAAAGTATTTCGTTAAAGCTGAACGGTATAAGAAAAGTCACCTTCATCCAGGTTCAGCTGAGTTTCCGATAAGTTTTGCAATTGGGGAGTTCCTTTATATAAGGTATGAGAGTTTACATTGTTTACGGATAATACTCCTGTTTAATGAGTGTTATTCAAAAATGAGTATGATTTAATTTAGTTGAAACCAGATAGTATCTCCATAACTGGTTCCAATGCCATTTGTGGCAAAAGCTACGGCAAAATAGCGTTGTTGAGTTTTTAGACTGTCGACCGTTGCAGTAAATAAAGCGGTAGGGTTATTTATCGTGATTTGTTGCTGAGTGCTTTTTGTACCAAAGCTAAAGCCACAACTTTTTAATGAACTATTTGGAGAAGATAAAACTTCTCCAACGAATGTGCAACTATTGTTTTGTAGAGATACAGATTTTGTGCTTACTGCAGGACGTAGAGGGCGTTCGTTGGAGCGGTCTTCACCTGTACAGGAAGATATGGAAAAAAGAAAAAGGAGATAAATACTCACATGTAAAAGTTTCATGACAGTAAAAATTATCAAAGCAAAAGTACAAAATAAAAATCAAAAGATTTCAACATTGCTAATTAAAAGATACGTAAGGAGCTAATCTTATAAAATCTTCGGGTGTGAAGACTTCATAATTTCTAAGTTCTTGTAGAGAGTGTAGCGGTCCGAATTTTTGGCGATATTGAAAAATAGCTTTTACTTGTTCATAATTTAGGTATGGATGCCGAAGGAGTTGGCGAAAAGGCATCTTATTAATGTACAGTTTTGAAATGTTTGATGTATTAACGTAAAACCATTTTAGAATTTCTTGAGAAAGTCCCTTTATTTCTAGTAATTGAGTTTGATTGACATATCCTCCTAATAAATTTTTGTAGCGTAAAATGCAGTGAGCATAATAATTGCCTATTCCAGGGATTCTTAATAAAGTGACAGAATCTGTAGTGTTTAAATCTAAATGCGTTAATTGTCGAAATTTTGTGTCTTTTCTTGTTTGGAAAGTAGTAAATATATGCGTGGAATCCGTCTTTGTAGATATGTGAGTTTTATTATTTTGTGTAATGGAAATGTATGGAAGAAGAACTTGGAAATCATGTATAGAGAGCCCATAAATCTTTTTAAAGTCAGATGGTTTTTTAAAGACACCGCCGGCGTGGCGATAATGAATGATGCGAGCTGCAATCCAGTATGGCAAGCCCAATTTGACAAAAGTTTCAGAATCGGTGGTATTTGGATCAAATTGGAATGGCGTGATATGGTGCTTTTGAAAGCTTTTGTAACGTTTTTGTTGTTGTTTGATCGAATCTAAAAATAGATGTACTTGATCAGCCGAGTCTGTAATGGCAATAGTGTTTTTACTATTCATTGTGTGATTTGTTGTCCACCAAAAAACTATGGTAAAGAAAGTTAGAATAATAGAGAGTGCTGCTAATCCTCGATATTCTGAACGGGAAAGATGGTTACCAAAATGCATGCAGAAAGCGAGTTAAAATATACGTAAAAGACCAATTCCACTTAAAAAAATCATTAAGATGGCAAATGGTACAAAGAATTTGAGTAGTGTGATAAGAGTACGAAAACCGTAGGTAGGTAAGGTCGCTTTATTGGTTAACTGTTCCCAAATAATGCGGCGCGGCATAAACCAGCCAACAAATAAAGCAATCAGTAAACCTCCGATAGGTAACATGATCTGTCCTGATAAGAAATCAAAGAGATCAAATAGATTGCGTCCTATGATTTTAAAATTGTTCAAAGGTCCCATAGACAAGGAACAAAAAGATCCTACAAAAATACAAGAGATG
>JAQVXN010000337.1 GCA_028709135.1 Bacteroidaceae bacterium
TTTAATTGGTGGTGCTGCCCTGAAAGTAGACAGTTTCAAAGGTATTATCGACGCTTGGAAATAATTAAGTAATCAAGAAAAGAATAGAGGATTCTTTTGACAATTCCTCTATTCTTTTTCTTTCATATCACCCTATGAAGAAATTAATACTCATCTTGTTTCTATTTTCCGTAACGGAAATTTTCGGACAGTCGTTCACTCAAATGATCCAGAAGAAAATTGCCGGGCAGGGAACCGTAAAAATATTTCAGGATGAGACCATTGATCGTTTGGTGAACGGAAATATGAAAACTTTTGCCACTATACCTCTAAAACAGGGAAGCGAAAAGAACGGCACCGAAAAAAGAAATTTCGATCAATCTGACGAGAACATTTCTTTGGGTGATGACGTTACCATTGCGCCCAAAAACAAGACATACAAGAAAAGTTACAGCGTGATGGGGTTCCGCATTCAAATTTTTTCCGGAGACGATTCCAGAAAGGCTCGTCAACAGGCATACGCAATGGGGAACAAATTCAAAGGCTATTTTTCAACCATACCCGTTTATACACATTTCTTTTCTCCTCATTGGATTTGTCGTGTGGGTGATTTCCGCACTTATGAAGAAGCAAACGGGTATTTGCACCAAATGCGTGAAATGGGAGAATTTAAACAAGCTGCCATCATCAAATGCAAAATACAAGTAGAATATTAAAATGGAAGAACAGAATACTCAAAATAACAGGGAGAAAGATTTAAAAGATTTGGCCTCACTATTTAAAAAGGAACTTAGCATTCTTGGTGAAGATGTGGATCGAGAGGGATTGCTGAAAACTCCCATGCGCGTAGCCAAGTCGATGCTGGATTTGACACGCGGTTACACGATGAATCCCCTGGCTGTGTTGCAATCTGCAAAATTTAAAGAGGAGTATCGTCAAATGGTCATCGTGAAAGATATAGATTTCTTTTCTTTATGTGAGCACCACATCCTGCCATTTTACGGAAAAGCCCACATTGCATATATTCCGAATGGCTATATTACGGGCTTGAGTAAAATTGTTCGCGTGGTAGATATTTTTTCGCATCGTTTGCAAGTTCAGGAAAGAATGACGACGCAAATTAAGGAATGTATTCAGGAAGCTTTAAATCCACTCGGCGTGATGGTCGTTCTGGAAGCCAAACACATGTGCATGCAGATGCGCGGCGTTGAAAAACAAAATTCCATTACAACTACAAGTGATTTTACAGGCGCTTTTACACGTGCCAATACGCGGGACGAATTTTTGGAGCTGATAGGGCACTATCCCGCAGCCGGCATCTAAAAAAGAAGTTTTTAAAGGGTAATGGTGGCTTTGCCCCCGCCAATGGAAGTCAATTGTTTTTGAAGTTCTTTTAAAGACTGATATTTTTTCATTTGCGCCATATAAACATCCTTGTTAGAATAGATTTGAGGGTCTTGGAGTGTATTCAAGACTTTTTTCATTTCGTTTGAAACAATGACAAGTTTCAAATCAATCATTAAAAGAGGAACTGTGGTGTTGAGTAAATCTATTTCAGGTGAAATTTTACGTTCTTTTGCGAAACCCTCACTAAGTTGATATTGGTCACTGAGCATGGAAGCTGAAATCCTGCTGATATGGGGATCAGGGTGCTGAGAAAAATATTTTGAAGCGCAAAAGTTCTGATCATGAACGTGGGCGCAGGCTTCCTTCATGATTTCTTGAAAAACAGGGTTTTCGAATGTTAGTTGGTCGTTGTCCATTTCTGCCTGAATATATTCAATCACAGAAATGGCTTTTTGTTGATGATCTTCCGTTTCGATGTAGCCCATTGGTTTTTCGCCAAAACGGACGATGACTTTTAAAAGCTGTAGTTCCTTTTTATCACGCGCAGAGTTTTTGATATATTTTTCGTGAGCACGTGAAGGTGATTCCGGCGCGGCGACGGCGTTTGTCTGTGTAACGGAGGGTGCGGAGAACTCTGGCGCAGCGGCCTGTGAAGAAGAATTTAGATTCTGTTCCTCTTGTTCGCGGGCTTCTTCCCGTTCCCGTTCTTTACGTTTTTCTTCGTAATAATGGCGACGTTGTTTCGCCGTTTCGCTGATCAGTAAAGATTCTCTGACATCAAGCAAGTTGCTGCATTCCTTAATATAAGCAGAACGAATGAGGGCATCCGGAATGATGGCGATGCTTTCTACAATGCTGCGCGTGACCTGACTTTTCTGGATGGGGTCATTCTGCGTGTCCTGCAAAAGAATTTGTGCTTTAAAACGGATAAAGTCAATTTGGTGGCTGTTAATGTATTCCTGATATTCTTGTGGTTCGTGTTTCCGGGCAAAGCTGTCAGGATCGTCGTTGTCAGGCAGCAGAAGAACGCGAATGTTCATGCCCTCTTCAAGCAGCATGTCGATGCCGCGTAAGGAGGCTTTGATGCCCGCCATGTCGCCATCGTAAAGTACGGTGAGATTACTCGTAAAACGATGGATCAACCGAATTTGACCGAATGTGAGAGAAGTTCCTGAAGAGGCCACTACGTTTGCGATGCCACTCTGGTGCATAGAAATGACGTCCATGTAACCTTCCACGAGAAAACACCGATCTGCTTTCTGAATAAATGCTTTAGCCTGATAAATTCCATAAAGAACGTCACTTTTATGATAAATCGCAGATTCCGGCGAGTTCATATATTTCGCCACGTTTTTATCACTACTTAGGGTGCGCGCTCCGAAACCGATTACCTGACCATCAAGGGCCTGGATGGGGAACGTCACACGACTGCGGTATTTATCTGTGAGACGACCGTTATCGTGTTTATTGCAGAGTCCTGTGGAAACGAGGAAATCTTCGTTGTATCCGCGCTTTTTGGCTTCTTTGGATAACGCGTCGTAGGCAGAAAGACAATAACCCAACTGAAAAGTCTTGATCGTGTCGTCACGAAGTCCGCGGTGTCTAAAATAATTAAGTCCGATATTTTGTCCCTCTTCCGTATTTAAAAGATTTGTTTGAAAATATTCGCAAGCCCATTTGTTAACAATGAGAAGGCTTTCACGCAAATTGTTTTGCAGAATATCTTCCGCGGAGAGCTCGCGTTCATGAATTTCGATATGATACTTTTTTGCCAACCAGCGAAGGGCTTCTGGAAAAGTCATTTATTCGTGTTCCATCAGAAAATGAGCCACATTGCCGGCTACTCCACACGAAAAACATTTAAAAATTCC
>JAQVXN010000338.1 GCA_028709135.1 Bacteroidaceae bacterium
AGCAGCCCATGTTATTGGTCAGGCCATGGCTTATAAAGTCCAAAATGGCCTGTAAATTTGAATTGATAGTGAGAGTTGTGAACTCATAAGAATCTGTTTTCAACTCGACGAGACTTTGAAAAAAAGGAATATTGAAAGGGTGAATCACGGAAATAAATTTGAAAATAATGAGGTGAACGTTTTCTTCCATGGTCATTTCGAATTTCTGGTCACATGAAATAATAAAAAATTGTCCCGCGTGAATGTGCGAGTGATTGTTCGTGAAGGAGCTTTCCATGTGCACTTTGCCTGACAAAATAAAGAACGTATAATTATAAGTTGTAGGGTCCTTCTTAAGAATGGTGCCGGCAGGGAAAACGCGATCAAAAAAACGACCTTTCGAATTTATGACTTGCGCGTAATCTGTATTGAGGGTATTTACGTTTTCTTCGTTGTAAGAATCGGCGCAGGAAGTCAAATCGCACTGCCGATAATATTTGCTGTGTTTAGTTGTAAACAACTGCAGGCCATCGTCGTCCATCATAATTATAAATATATTAAGAATGGTAACATAAAATTATTTTACAAAAGTACGTTTTGAGGAAAGCTTGGCTTTTATCTTTTTGGTTTTTGAGTTTATCACATGGGGATATTTTAAAATTCTTTTACATTGATTTTTTATAAATCATTTGTTTCTTATTATAATTTAATGTTTTGAGGAACAAAAGGAAACAAATTGCAAACTTTGACGGCCGGTTATTTGAGAACTGTGGGAATAGTACAGCTGATCAATTTACTTACTCGAAAAGTCCATGAAATGGTTGTTCGAGTTTGTATATGAATATGAAAGTACGCTCCACATGGATCAAATAAGGAGGCTTGTGGTGGGAAAGAGTTGAATCACCGACATTTTTCAACAAAGTTTTGGACGTTTTTCAGAGAATTTGTTGTAGTTGATGACTGATGGAAGCGTTGTCTGGTCATTTTCAGAAGATTAAAGAATCTTTGTTTGAATCGATTCTGCTTTCTTGGAGAGGTTATAAAGTGCTTGGTGATTTTTTGAGATATTTTTTATTTCTATGAGGATTAGAAAATGTACTTGACGATGTAATTGGATTTTGTACTTATGGGCATGCAGTTTTTGATTGTTACGAAAATAGACTAACCAATGTTGGTTAGTCGAACTCAAAAATGAGTACAACGTATATTTTTATTAAGTAGAAAGATTTATCGGAGGACATTCGTGGAATGTAGAAAGTTATTCTACATTAATCTTCAAGGTGTGTCCCTGTTTGAGTAGTTTGTCAGTAATGAACCAGTTCTTTTGCTTTTGACCGGCATAACGGAAGTCTTTGATTTTATAGCCGGTGCCGTGGCGCAAAATGGTCAGGGTGTGGCCGTTGTTAAAGGCAAAGCGTATACGTGGAAAGAGAGGCACGCTGACAATATATTCTGGGTCTGCGGGCGAAAAGGTGTAGAGTCCTATGGCATTGAAGACATACCAAGAGGACATTTCTCCTGCGTCGTCCATCCCTGCATAAGCCAAATGTTCGGTGCCCATATCATAGAAGTGGTTCATGATGCTGTCCAATATGACCTGAGCTTTTTCCTGATGCCCTACAAAATAATACATGTAGGGTACACTATGGTCGGGTTGGTTTCCGTGGCAGTAATTCCCGATGAATCCCGTGAGATTGTAAGCCTCATATCCACGCCAAGGTTCTGAGAACAGAGAATCCAGTTTGAGCTCTGCAGCGTGTTTGGAAGGATATAGGGCTATGGCTCCTTGCGGGTCGTGAGGAGCATAGAAGAGCGACTGCCAGTCGTTGGCTTCACGATACATATAAGCATAGTAAGGATAGTATGGATTAAAATCCCGGATCCAACTGCCGTTCGCAATGCGTCCGCGCCAGAATCCGGTGGAGGGGTCGAAGAGGTTTTTATAATTCATGGAACGTTTCCTAAGGAGACTGTAATTTGCCGTGTCGCCCAATGATTTGGCTACGAGGGCCGTGGCATAATCGTCATAAGCATATTCTACGGTTTTTGTTACAGCGGCCTTGTATTCGTCCCATGTGGGCACGTTGACGGTGTCTTTTTCGGCTATCCAACCCTGTTTCAAATATTCATCTAAATATGGGCGCCCTCCATGTCCCGGAACGGTGGCGTTTTTCAGGAGGAGACGGTAAGCTCGGTTGAGGTCAAAATCTTGGATTCCACGTAAGTAACTCCCTGCAACGAAAGTAGATGCATGGTCGCCATGAAAGAATGTCGGCATGTAACCGCCTTGTTTTTCACCGCGGTCTGTGATGGATTTGATAATGTTTGTAGCTACTTTAGGTGAGAGTAAACCGACGAGAATGAGTTTGTTGCGGTAATCGTCCCAGAAAGAAGGGTCCGTATAATAGTCGAAACCTCCATTTAGGATATTGCCCCGGGCGTCAGTGTAGTTCCCGTTGACGTCACTACGCAATGCCGGCCATAGTTGACTGCGATACAGGCAGGAATAGAATAGTCCTCTTTGGCGTGGCGTGCCCCCCGTGACTTTGATCTTCTCCAATTGGTGTTCCCACGTCTGGTCGGCGTTGTGGCGTATTTGTTGAAAGCTTTTGTGGCCTATTTCGCGTTCCAAGTTCATGCGTGCCCCTTCCACACTGACAAAAGAACAACCTAGTTTGATTTCCAGTGGACGGCTGCTGCGACTGTTTTTGAAGTGGATAATACTGACTTCATGTTGATTGCTTTTGATCTGTTCAATGTGATTGATGGGATAGTTACAGTGAGCATAGAAGTAAAGTTTGCCTTCTCCGTTCTGAAAGCCCTCAAATGTACTGTCGCTCACCTGACGGAGCTGCCATTCGCTGATAGAATTATTGGAACGAGTCATGTCGGCCAAGAGTTCCTTGTCGTCTTCCGGACGGAAAGTATAGCGATGGTAGGCACAACGTAAGGTCGACGTGAGTTCTGCGTTTACTCCGTAGCGCTCTAATTGTACACGGTAATAACCCGGTTGTGCTTTTTCCTTCGAATGTTGAAAAGGAGAGGCATATTCGTCTGCATTTACCTTTCCCGTGACGGGTAGCAAGGGCAGGTGGAGCAGGTTCCAGTGTCCTTTGCAGGTGTGAGCAAAACCGTAAATTTGCTGGTCCTCATATTCATAACCTGCACCACTGCGA
>JAQVXN010000022.1 GCA_028709135.1 Bacteroidaceae bacterium
TAGACCGCAACGGCGAACAACAATATCTGGGTTTTACCACCATTACATATATTGACAAAACAGTAGCTCCTGTAGCAGACATGCTTGATGTCGTTTTCAATTACGACGGTACAGCTAAAGACGTTTCAGCCATGGCCAATACCATTCAAACCGTTGGAGCTAATAATGTAAGTACCTACTATAATTCCACTTACAAACGTTTTGTTGGTCACTTTAACAATAACTGGGCAAGTACTGCCTCCGGCTACTTCAAAATGGACTACACAAACAATCAGACTTTTCGGAATCTACTATCTAATGGGCAGACACTTGAAGCCCTCGTTATGGCGGACTACGATGGAAGCATTCCAAATCAAGAATGCAAGCCATTTAGTTCCATGCAGGCTGGTGGTACAGGATTTTTAGTTACTACCATTTCAGGAGATCGTCAAAATGAATTGTGTTTTCTACCCAACACGTCCACAAACGGATCAAGTACTTGGCGTTGGGCTACCAGTGGTGTTGTACCATTGTCAAAAGTTTATTATCATATTGTTGGTGTATGGAATCAAGCCGAACAAAGGGCTTACATCTATGTAAATGGTGAATTAAAAGGTTCTGTAGATGCTCCGGGTAACTTTAATTTTCCAGCCGCAGGTTCTACTTGGTTTGCACTCGGAGCAGATCCTGACGGAGCTTCCAATGCTACAGCGGCATGGAATGGAGATATTGTTTTGGCCCGCATTTATAGTAGTGCTCTTGATGAAGATCAAGTTGGAAAACTTTGGACAGAAATCAAGGATCTGCAAGATAATGCAGTACCAGATATGATTACCGAGGTCAGTATTGATGGAGGATATCAAGTAAAACCCGCTTCCAACTTTGATATTAAAGGAAAAGGGTTTCAGAACGGCGATAAAATTGTTATTTATGACCCAAGTAAAGATAATAGTATTGTAGCGACTCTTACACCAACTACAATAACAGATTCTGGTGTCAGTATAATTCTGCCTTCCAACTTGAACAACGGCACCTATACTATTTATGTAAATCGTAACGGACAAGAACAATATCTGGCTACAAATGCATTCCAGTTTGTTGAAACTTTGCCCACTGGATCTAAAGTTATCGCACACCGCGGTTATTGGTCCATACTTCAAAATAAAACCCAAAATTCTATAGAATCTCTTCAAAAAGCTATGGATATGGGATTTTACGGTTCTGAAACTGATGTCTGGATTACCACAGACGGTCACCTCATGATCAATCATGATCCTTCTTTTGACGGAGTAACTATTGAAACTGCTTCTTTTGACGATTGCTACGCCTTAAAACTTTCAAATGGCGAGACCATGCCTCAACTTGACGATTTTCTAGATCTTCTGAGTTCATCGACAAGTAACACAAAACTCATCATTGAAATTAAAACCCACACTTCCAGTGAACGAGGTTTAGCTGCAGCAGAAGCTGTGATCAATAAAGTAAAAGAATACGAGGTACAAGACCGCGTAGAATATATTGCCTTTAGTCTCAATATTTGTAAGAAACTTGTCGAATTAGACCCAACAGCTAAAGTTTCTTATCTAAATGGCGACATGACTCCCCAACAACTTCATGATTTAGGCATTTCAGGGCTGGACTATACCGCAGCACAATTTCAAGCAAATCCCAGCTGGATTACCGACGCTCACAATCTAGGTATGACAGCAAATGTTTGGACTCTGGACTCAAGGTCTGATATTATCCAATTTAATAATCTTGGAGCAGATTTCATCACAACAAACAATCCTGAAACTGCAGACGAAGTCAAGAAGCACTATGAAGATGCGCAGAAACAGTAAAACGAACTCGTTTCTTTTAAACTAATGATACAGCAGGAGAAAGTGAAATCTATCTTTCTCCTGCTTTTTTATATAATCAAACGTATTGACCAACAATCATTCAAACAAATTGGGATCAGAAAAATTCCTATATAGAAATATTTTTAATATCCTTATGGTCTGGTACTAATTTCTAGTTAGCATTTCTACTTTTACAAAGAAAAACAGAAATCAATGCGGCACCTACAAGAATCCACAAGTATCTTACTATCATTCAACAGGCGTTTTACAACTTCTCTTCCCACGAACTCAGACGTGCATGCTGTTATTTTAAGGTACACGTGTGAACCTTATAAGCATTTTGACAAGGTTCTTATTTGAATTCTAATAACCTGCACACAAAGTACGACTTTGTAAAAAATATGTTTGTCACATTTCTGACAAATGCCCTCACAGTTTTTTCGAATCCCAACTTTCGATCACACAGAAAGAAACTTGAAATTCAATTAACATCATCATGAAATTCCTACCAGGAATTTTAAAAAACACGTGGCACGTGTCACTTTTCGATATAACTATTTTTAAATGAGCAGATTAAGTTAGTGCCACGTCAGTGCCACCAGTGCCACGTAAACTCTTAAATATTGTAAATATGCAAGGCCAAATGCTCGTATAATACTGTAAATGTGTAGTTTGCATTTTAACTGTTTAAAAGGCCATTTCTTCATTTTTGGGCCCTTTTTGAGCAAAAGTGCCAATAGTATATGAAATGAACCTCAAAAAAAGGGCATTTTTCGACCGTTTTGGACGATTATGTCGACCTTGTAACTGTGTTTTTGATCTTTTTAAGACTACAAAAACGGTAAATTAACAATTGATGAACGTCATTTCAATCTTCAAAATTGCCATTGAAAAGTGTTTTTCTTACAATAAAAAGAACAATAATTTTGACGCTGAAAAAATAGGAGAAAACTACTCAATGATTACAAATGAGCTGAAATCGTATAACACATTTTAGCCTTAGGTGATGTTGTTGAAACTGTTAACGTATAAGTCACAGTCGTCGAAGTCTTTGTCTGAGTAACACTGATTTTCCCTTTTTTACTAGTAATATCTGCATACGTAAGCTTCTCCGATTGAGACATCCACGCATAATCTAATCCAACAGAATGAAGACTATGCGAATTTCCTATCAATACTAAAGGCGAATTGTTACCCTTATCGATCAATAAACTATTTGGAAGAAGAGCATATTTCGTATCATTCAATGTAATCTGCTCTATACCAAAAAGAGAATTGTCCATTACAAAAGGCGCTTCTTCGTTTCCATTTTCACTACAGGAAGGAAGAAATAGTAAAGTAATAATAAGTAATAGTAATTTCTTCATTGACCGATTTTATAAAATTTTCATCAAAGATACGTAGAAAATTTGGAACAGAAAAATACAGGTTTTTTTAATATCGGTATAATAACAAGCTTGAAATACAATCTGTGAATTAATCATTCCTTTTCAATTTTTTAGGTTATTCCTCACTATTGTTAGAGAAAAACAAACCATGAAACAAAAAAAATCCCCTTTTGAGGAAAAGGGGATAAAATTTAATTTGCGTCTTTTTTAGTGTTCACAAAGCTCTGTAAGAATACCCACAGTGCTTTTGGGATGGAGGAAAGCAATATGCAACTGCTCAGCACCCTGACGAGGAGCTTTATCTATTAGGCGAATACCAGCAGACTCTGCTTCTGCCAAAGCATTAGCAACGCCGTCCTCAATACAGAACGCCATGTGATGCATACCCTGACCATGTTTCTCAATATATTTGGCAATAGTACTTTCAGGAGATGTTGGTTCCAGTAATTCCAACTTCACCTCTCCACACTTTAAAAAAGCGGTTTTAACTTTTTGGTCAGCTACTTCTTCAATGTTATAGCATTTGAGACCTAATACGTTTTCAAAATAAGGAAGCACTTTTTCGATACTTTCTACAGCAATGCCAATGTGCTCAATATGCGAAATCTTCATTTTTGTTTGTGTTTTAAATATTTCTTACAAAGGAATATAAAAAATACGGAACAAACAAATTTCAGACATCATTTTATATTTATAACGGCCTCCAATAGTTTAAAACTCGAGCAAAAAGCGTATATTTAGCAAACGTCCTGTAAGATAGTTTGGAATGGCATACCGATTATTTGTTATATCGGTAATCCAATAATAAGAATTCACATTATTAATGCCTAATACATTAAATACATCAACCCCCAGCCAAGCATTTCTCACCATACCGGAAAATCCAGAACGAGAATGATGATCTTCATTATTTAGCAAGCGATAACTCATCCCGATATCCACTCTGCGATAAGCTGGAGCTCTGAATGGGCGTTGATCCATTTGACCATGAGGAACTCCAAAAGGCAATCCATCCGCAAAAGCTGCTTTCAGCGTCATTTTCCAACGAGTCGTATTAGGAAAGAAGTCCGTAAAAAATAGCGAAACATTATAGCGTTGATCCGTTGGTGTGGGAATGGTATGCCCTAAAATCTTCTCTTTTGTGGACATCAATGACAACGTTATCCATGAATCTGCTCCCGGTACAAATTCACCAAACAATTTAAAGTCCATTCCAGCAGCATATCCCTTACTAATATTTTTGCCATAATAAACAACCCGGATATTGTCGACATCATAAGGAATAAGATTGTCAAGCTTTTTGTAATACATTTCAGACATAAAACGAAACGGGCGTGAAAGCATACGAAACTGATAATCACCACCAAGTACGAAATGAATAGATCGCTGACTTTTTATATTTTTGTTCAATTCCACCCGCGTATTTCCATTACTTGTTACAGTATCACGCAACTCCTTATAAAAAGGTGATTGATAATAAACACCGGACGCAAAACGAAAAGTAAAATTTTCATTAAACGAAGGAATCCATGCCAATGAAATTCGAGGACTGAACAGAATTTCATCATTCCAGTTCCAATAAGTTAACCGAGCCCCATAATTCAATGTAAAAAGTCCTGAAGTATAATGGAAACGATAAGTATCTTGTAAATAATACTCTAAACGATTCGTATTAAGTGCCGTTTTCGCCCTTAGATTATAAATAAGATTGAGTGCCGTAAGACTATGTGGTATGGAGTAATTGGAAGAGTCTCGCATTTCCCACTCCGTGGCATTTTCTTTTACTCTTTCAATATTATACGTAAAAGCAGTTTGCAAATTATGATTGCCAACTTGCTTATGGAATTTTAGTTGCATGTTCATTACGCGTGCTGTCAAAAAATTTCGTGCATGTTCCATATAAGTACCAACTCCAAGTTGTTCTTGTGAAGTCGTTTCATTGAGCCAATATTGTCCCTGAATATCGTATGTTTCCTGTTCTTTACTTTCATAATAGGCCGAAAGTAAAGAAAGGTCCGTTTTTGCATCAAAGTTGTGCTTCAGATTGAGTGCCCCGTAAAGCGTTTTAAACAAGTCTTTCTCTTGCCCATCAAAATAGACTCGAAAAGTCTTGGCATCTTCCATTGTTCCAAATTTGGTTTCACGATCTTCAGGCTTAAAATTATAATGATTGTTAGAAAAATAGCCTATAAAATCTATGGTCCAGTGTTCATTGGGCCTCCAACTGGAATAATTTTGGTAATCCAGAAATCGGGGATCATATTCTCCTTGCGTATCCAAACTACCTAAAAGAAGTCGTGTGGTTTTATAGCGAAGACCATTCATCATAGAGAATTTTTTATTCCCAAAACCGGCATAAGCATCTGTGCCAAGCAAACTCGCACCGATTGAAGCTTCAAAACGTTCCGGTCTCTTATAAGTTATATCTAAGACAGACGACATTTTATCTCCATATTGAGCAGGGAACCCTCCTGCTGAAAAACTAATATCACTAACCATATTTGAATTAATAATACTCAGGCCCTCCTGTTGTCCTGAACGCGCAAGCATTGGGCGATAAACCTCCTGTCCATTGAGATAAACTACGTTTTCATCAAAACTTCCTCCACGAACATTATACTGCGAACTGAGTTCATTATGAGTACTGACACCCATTTGCGTCGTTACTAAATCCTCTACTGCATTTCCTGTAGTAGATGGCATTAATTTCACACTTCCAGCAGAAATGCGCTGCATAGCGTCTGTCTGTCGTTTATAGGCTTTTACAGTTGCCTCATCAAGATGGATGCCAAGAGAAGGTAATTTCATATTCACCATAACAGAATCTGCCACATTTTGGACTGAGTGTTTACGCGTACGATAACCTATCATGTTATATACAAGAACCACACTATCTTTCACATTGCACCATAGATGATATTGTCCTTTCAAATTGCTTACGGCAACAGAAGTACTCCCCAAAACACGTACCATAGCCAACTCAATAGGGTTATCGTGCTCATCGGTGATAGTACCGTATATTTTCACTCGTGCAGCCTCTGTTTGTATACTGCAAAAAGCCAACAACAGAAGAAGCTGAACAAGTCTGGAAACTACTTTCTTTTTAATCATATCTCTTTTACCAACGTAAAAAAACTCTGAAAATTATATTTCTATACAAGTTAATCTAACTTGCGTTTAAATCTTTCGATTTGAAATGTTTAAATTTGCAATCAAAATTATGAAAACTACACTGATTATAGTCGGTCAAACCCGCAACAAGCATTTAAGCAGCCTTCTTGCAGACTACAAGGAGCGTATCTTGCATTATATTCCTTTCGACATTGAAATTTTGCCAGAACCCCGTGCTTCACGAAGTCTTTCAGAAGAACAACAAAAGAATCAGGAAGGTTTGCAAATTCTGGCCCACCTGCAGACTTCAGATTTTGTAGTTCTTCTTGATGAGCGCGGACAGGAAATGCGGTCTGTGGAATATGCAAATCATCTCTCTAAACTCTTGCAAGGAAGCCACCGACGGATTGTTTACATTATTGGTGGTCCATATGGTTTTTCAAAAGAAGTATATCAGCGATGTTCGGAACAATTTTCACTTTCCAAAATGACGTTTTCACACGAAATGATTCGTTTGCTTTTTTTGGAGCAACTTTATCGTGCCCTCACCATTCTTCATGGACAACCCTATCACCACGAATAGACATTCTTGCATATTAAAAGCAAACAGCCTGTTTTTTTGTAAAAAACAGGCTGTTTACTTTCTCATAATCTTTTATTTGATTACCGCATACGCCATTTCTCATTTTGCCAAATTAATGGCAAAATCATAATTTCAGTACTGTCATTGGTATACGTTATTTTCAGGAAGGTATTTGCACTCTTCCCATTTTTATTCAATTCCGTACGGACACAGTTCACAGACTTTAAACCTCCCTGCTCTTCTTTTTTGGCAGCCACCATTTGTTTAAAAAGAATAATCATATTCTTTTTATAGGCATCGGACGCACTATCACAAGAAGCCATTCCAGAAAGAAACTCATCATATTTTTCATTAGCCATGCACTGTACATAATGAATAGCGGCAGCTCCAGGCTGCTCACGTTGAGCTATTTTACTGCGCTGACAGGACATCGTCCCTACAAGCAGCAGCATTAAAAAACAAGGAAAAAATCTTTTCATCACTTTTGACGAATAAACACATGCATCGGCGTACCACAGAAATCCCACTGCGCCCGTATTTTATTTTCCAGGAAACGGTAATAGGCTTCCTTGACATACTGTGGCAAATTAGCATAAAAAATAAATGTTGGGATTTGTGTATCCGGTGCTTGCATACAATATTTTATTTTGATATACTTTCCTTTAATTGATGGAGGTGGATAAGCCTCAATCAAAGGAAGAAGATACTCATTCAGTTTAGATGTAGAGATACGTTTTTTCCTGTTTACATAAACCGACTTAGCCATTTCCAATACCTTATATATATGTTGGTTTGTCACAGCTGAACCAAAAACAATGGGGAAATCCACAAATGGAGCTAAACGCCCTCGGACTCCCGATTCAAAGGTTTTAATAATTTCATTTGTCTTATTCTCCACAAGATCCCACTTATTAATAAAAACCACAAGACTTTTGAAATTACGCTGTATCAGTTGGAATATATTCATGTCCTGTGCTTCTATACCGCGTTGAGAATCTAGCAACAAAATACACACATCGCAATTTTCAATAGCACGAATAGAGCGCATTACCGAATAATACTCAATATCTTCGTTTACTTTATTTTTCTTTCGGATTCCGGCCGTATCTACCAAATAAAAATCAAAACCAAATTTTGTATAACGGGTATATATAGAATCCCGCGTTGTACCTGCAATATTCGTCACAATATGACGATCTTCGCCAATAAAGGCATTTATCAGACTACTTTTTCCTACATTGGGTCTACCCACAACAGCAAAACGAGGGATTTGTTCCTCTTCTACTTCGTCTTTATCCTCCTTAAATTGCTTCACAACCTCATCCAGTAAATCTCCTGTACCACTACCGGTAACCGAAGAAATACAAAATGGTTCGCCCAATCCAAAAGAATAGAATTCGGCGGCATTATAACGTAACTCGTTATTGTCTGTTTTATTCGCCACTACAATAACTGGTTTTCCGGAACGACGTAAAATAGAAGCCACCGCATTGTCCCAGTCCGTCGCACCGTTTGTCACATCCACTAAGAATAGGATAACGTCACATTCTTCTGCTGCGATCATGACTTGTTTGCGAATTTCCTCCTCAAAGATGTCATCCGTATTTATAACCCAGCCCCCGGTATCAACGATAGAAAATTCTTTTCCGCACCATTCTACTTTTCCATATTGTCGATCACGTGTCGTACCAGCTTCGTCACTCACAATGGCATGACGTGTCTTCGTCAATCGATTGAAAAGCGTCGACTTTCCAACATTCGGACGTCCTACTATTGCTACTAAATTTTCCATTTCAATTTTTTATTAATTCAAATTATAACCAAACAAGCTTAGTTCTTTGTCTGAACTACGCCAATCCTTATCAACTTTTACTATCATGTGAAGAAATACTTTCTTATCCAGAAATTTCTCCAAAGATTTACGGGCCTCCATAGATATTTTCTTTAACGCCACACCCTGGTGCCCTATAATGATGCCTTTCTGACTGTCGCGCTCCACATAAAGAACTACATCTATTTTTACAAGTGTCTTCTCATCTTTGTAACTCTCCACAACCACCTCTACGGAATAAGGAATTTCTTTATCATAATAGAGTAAAATCTTTTCGCGGATAATTTCAGAAACAAAAAATTTCACTGGTTTATCCGTTAATTGATCTTTATCAAAATATGGCGGATTCTCTGGAAGAAGTTCCTGGACTCGTTTTAAGACTTGGTCCACATTGAATTTTGCTGTCGCTGAAATGGGATAAATTTCTGCTCCCGGCAACAGAGCATGCCATTTTTCAACCAATTTTATCAGTTCTTCTTGCGTAGTAAGGTCTATCTTGTTTATTAGTACCAATTTCGGCACATCAAGAACTTTTACTTCTTCCAAAAAGTCATTATTTTTAGAACAGTCTTCCACTACATCAGTCACATAGATCAACACATCTACATCTGTCAGTGCCATTTCACTGAAAGCACGCATTGAACTCTGTAATTTATAATTAGGCTTTAATACACCCGGAGTATCGGAAAACACGATCTGGCAATCGTCTTTGTTCAGAATACCCATAATGCGATGACGCGTAGTTTGTGATTTAAAAGTAGCTATCGACAACCGCTCTCCTACGAAAAGATTCATAAGAGTAGATTTACCTACATTGGGATTCCCAACAATATTTACAAAACCGGATTTAAATGCCATATTTAGAAAATTGATAAAAAACGCATCTGATCGATATCAAGGAGATGCGTTTTTATTAATTGGTTTTAATTATTTTTCTTACTTATCTCCGTCGTATGCCCATGTCAAATAAGCTGCACCGGAAACGAAACCAGCGCCAAAGGCTGTTAGAATCAATTTATCACCTTTCTTCAGTTTCTTCTCATAATCCCAGAGAGCTAAAGGCAGCGTCCCCGAACTGGTGTTTCCATAACGCTGAATATTGAGCATGACTTTCTCCATCGGCATTTCGAGTCTGTTAGCCACAGCCTGAATAATTCTCACATTAGCCTGATGAGGAACAACCCATGCCAAATTATCCTTGTTCAAATTATTTCTGGCCGCAATCTGTGCAGTTAAATCACTCATGGCGGTTACAGCATATTTAAAAACCGTACGCCCCTCTTGATGAATATAATGCATCTTATGATCTATGGTGAAATAAGATGGAGGACAAACAGAACCGCCTGCTTTCAAACAAAGGAAAGGAAGACCTTTTCCATCGGTGCGGAGCAGGGAATCCTGCCAACCCAGTGATTCGTCTTCTGTAGGCTCTACCATCACAGCACCGGCTCCGTCTCCAAAGATAGGACATGTGGCACGATCACTATAATCTACCACAGATGACATCTTATCTGAACCAATCACGATGATTCGTTTATAACGTCCGCTTTCGATCATAGCTGCAGCAACATCCATTGAATAAAGGAATCCGCAACATGCAGCCTGAATATCGTAAGCAAAGGCATTCTTCAAGCCCAAATGGCCTAAAACAATAGATGCCGTTGACGGAAAATGATAGTCGGCCGTAGATGTCGTAACAATTACGCAGTCGATCGTATCGGGATCGTAATCCAACTTCTGCATCAATTGTTTTGCTGCCTTGCGCGCCATGTAACCGGCACCAAGACCTTCTTCATTTAATATTCGACGTTCCTTAACGCCGATTCTTGTCATAATCCATTCATCGTTGGTATCCACCATTCTTGACAATTCTTCATTGTTCAGCACATATTCTGGTACATAGCCTCCGATGCCTGTGATTATTGCATGAATCTTACCCATTTTCAGAAGTCTTTAGAATTATTCTGCAGCCACTTCTTTCTCAACTGCCAATTTACCTCTGTAATATCCGCAAGCTGGGCATACCGTATGGTAAACATGCCATTCCCCACAATTCGGGCATTTTGCCATTGTAGGAGCTACGGCCTTATCATGAGTTCTCCTTTTTAATGTTCTGCTTTTTGATTGTCTTCTTTTAGGATGTGCCATTTTCTTTATTTATTTAATTGTTTTGCTATGAATGTTCCAGTTCTCAATGAACCAGATATTTATTTAGTTTCTCTATCATCTCTTTATCACAGTCTCCTTCTGGATGTGCCGGATGCAGTGGAACAGAGAGAACGGTATAATCGTAAATCAGTGGGTCCAAATCCAATTGTCCCACTTCCTGATCTACAAGAACGCCTTGCCCATTATCTTCATTATGCGCTCCGAAATTCACCTTCACGTCCTTCTCTACCACAATGGGACACTTTAAATCGGCCAAACACCGATCACACGGTACGATGACATAACCATTCATCACCAAGCGTAATGTAAAACTGTCTTCACCTGCATTTTTCTTAACCTCAGCACAAACGTCAAGCTCTCCCCTACTTATCAGGGAATGTTCTTGCTGCCTGAAAAAATCAGAATCTATGCTATACCGACACGTTTCTTTTATCCCTTTTATGGCTTTCAAGTTTATCTTGTGTGGCATCTTTTCCATCTTTGGCCTGCAAAGTTATTAATTTTAATTGATATACACAACTACATTTTACGGAAATCATTTCCTTAATTCAATGCGAAAAACAGTTCCTTTCCCAATTTCCGAATTCTTGACAAAAATTCGTCCATTATGATATTTCTCAACAATTCTCCTCGCCAAAGACAATCCCAAACCCCATCCTCGCTGCTTTGTAGTATATCCGGGAGCAAATACGGATTTAAATCTGTTTTTGGGGATACCCTTACCTGTATCTGAAACTTCTATAATCACCATGGTGGTTATTTCATGCATGGTGATCACAATTCTTCCACGACCACACATTGCATCAATAGCATTTTTGCACAAATTTTCTATTACCCATTCAAAAAGTGGAGCACAAATTTTCATAATAACAGGAGTCGCTGGAAAATTACACACCATCAATACTTTATCTGAGCTCCGCAGAGATATATAATTTACAACATGCCAGAGTATTTCATTTAAATTTTCTTCTGTTGCCTCCGGTTTTGAGCCTACTTTCGAAAATCTTTCTGCAATCAAATTTAAACGATCTATATCTTTACCCATCTCTCCTATCATGGGATCTTCAGGATAGTTTTCCTTCATTATCTCTATCCAAGCCATCAACGAACTAATCGGCGTACCCAATTGATGAGCCGTTTCCTTCGTCAATCCAACCCACACGCGGTTTTGTTCAGCTCGCTTCAGGCTCAGTAATGCAAATATCATTATCATAATGAAAACACCAGCAACACCTAATTGAACATACGGATATATGGACAAACGCTTTAACAAGACAGAATCATCATAAAGAATTTCTAGATAATCACCTTTGGCAGAATCATCTTTTTGTGAGTAACTCATTCTAATGCTGTATCCATTTTCTCGCATTTCTTCCACTTTTTCATAAAGTACATGAACCGAATCGATCTTATCCTGAAATTTTAATTTGATGTTACGATATTCTGTCACATGTCCTTTCTTATTCAATACAATCACAGGAATTGTATTATTGTTGTTTATAACTTTCAGCACCAAACTCAAATCCGTATTTTCATCTGCATTATTTAATGAACGCATCGCCTCAGCCCAAACGCTCATCTTTGACTGCGCATCTCTTTCAAGATCGCATACCAAATAATGCGAAAAAACCAATGATATTGTTGCTATGACCACTGCGGCCAGAATAAGCACATACTTTATTTGCTTATTTTTATCTATCCACTGCATCTTACCCTTTTAGGTTGCTACAAAAATAACGAAAACTTTCTAGGATTATTACTTTTCACTATTCAAAGCTCAATAAATTTTATTTTCAACTCGCATCGAACAAAATATGATCTATTCTTTTTTTATTAGGCCCTTAAATTTCCAACTCTCTGATTAAATCTTCTTAAAACAAACTTACAGAAGCGCCCAGGGCTGACGCATTAAGAATTAGCATAAGCGTTTTCATTATGTATTATTAACACAATGCATTGATATATAGTCTATTATATTGTTTTGTATGTCCGTATTATTTGTTATCTTTACATAACTTTTATGGATATAAAAATACAAAGAATATGGACTTAGTAACAATATTAAGAGAAGTAGAAGACCCAAGAAGGGATCATTTAAAGGAGCACTCTCTGGAGTGCATTTTTTATATTACGATAGCAGCGGTCATTTGCGGAGCAGAAAGCTGGTATGGAGTAGCTGAATTCGGCAAAATGAAAGAGCCGTTTTTCCGTTCGCGAATAAAAGATT
>JAQVXN010000339.1 GCA_028709135.1 Bacteroidaceae bacterium
TAGCCGTGAAAAATCCATACACAAAATTTAAGATGCCGAGAGCAAAGATTAGAGAGGTGTACCTTGAATTCGATGAGCTAATGGCGTTACGGGATTTAAGACCTAAGTTCGAGGCAGGAGCAACGAAAAGAATAGAGCTACAAATGTACCTCTTCGGTTGTTATACGGGTTTACGGTTTTCGGATATTATAGGCCTGAAATGGTCTCACGTTAATTTAGATACCAATCGGATAAAGAAAGTACAAGTCAAGACTGGCGACCCAGTTACGGTTATTATTGAACCTTGGGCAAGGTCTATTCTTTTAGAATTTAGCAATAGCAAAAAGAATATCAATACCGATAAATTGGTTTTTAAGACCTTATCTGAGCCAACCGTAAATCGGAATCTCAAAATATTAGCAGAAATGGCTAACATTCACAAGGTCATCACATTCCATACCTCACGGCATACTTTCGGGACGTTAAATATTCTCGAAAATCCAGATAAAGTTCTTCTCGTTTCAAAACTTTTGGGTCATGCCGATATTAAAACGACAATGATATATTTCAACGACACCGACAAACTGATAGATGACCACGCAAAGAATGGTAGCCAGATTTTTAGCAGCAATAAATCAAAGAACTTTAAATGAATTGAATTATTGGTTTTTAGTTGATTGTAATTTTATAAATTTCCCAAAAGCCGAATGCAATTTCTCTAAATAATAAGGGATTTGCCCCATATAGGTTTCTGGAGGGTTAGAGTAGTTACTGCTAATTTGATTAAAGGGCAATTTGAATATATTGTTCTTAAATCTATTGTTATTCATGTCGCTATACTCTATTTCTAACTCAATGAAATTATCTTCTAATTTATAGTCAATATCAGATGGAGAATCAAGATAGTATTTTAGTTCGTATTGAGAAGGAAATATATTTACGCCATTTTTGAATGACATACACTCCGATAGAGGCAAGTGGTCTTTCTTAAACTGTTTATAATCTTTCAAAACCTTAATAGATACCTCTTTTGCACAACCTTCTCCTACATTTTTGATATGCACACATAGCATATTATGATCATCCGTGGTTTTTAAAAATGCAATTACAAATGGCGTTGTCTTTTGCCTGCGAGTGGCTCTACTCTCAAACCACATCATTAAATTGATAATTGTATAACAAACCGTAGAGACAGCCAATACAATACTTAAAATTAATTCTACTTTCATATTATTCTTACAGCGTTTTTGGATATTCTACTTCATTCATCTATTGCTTTGTATTCCACTCTTATTTTCTATTTACAGCACTTTCATATCGAAAGCGAATCCGAATAAGCCCACGAGGGTAAAAAGCGAAATTTCGGCACGAAAACGATTTGGGCGAAAATGGCTCAAAATATACTTCGTAAACCTCTCTTCTAAGGCTTCGTTTCACTCAGCCTTAGAAATACGCCCAACCTCCATAAATTATATGCCCTATTAAGCCAGCTTCACATTTCTGTACTCCTACTTCGTTTATAGAGATAAAAGCTCAACGAAGAGCAAACAATATACTGTACCTTCATTTTATAAGTCTTTGCGTTTAGATTATCACAAGGGTTTTATATTATCTGGGCAGAGCTTTGTTATTCAACTCCGATTATAGAAACTTATCTTTGCGATTCTCTGCGGTTCTTAGTTATTCCGTTGCGTATTACGGCTGATATGTCCAATTCGCAATAACACCCAATTACATAAAGGTTATTCTGTCCATTTCCTCTTTATACTTCTTTAGTACATACGCAAAGAGGGTTTGTTATTACAAACTCCCAATATATAGGGTATTAGTATTACAGGAATATTACATACATAGTATAATTATTCTCTATTAATATCATCTTCGTCTTTGAAGAGTATTTTCGCCAAAGCATCAACATTGAGATTTTCTTCTTTCTTCCCGATTCTCCTCAAATTTTTCAGAATATCAACCTTGAATTTATTTACATCGTATTTCCGAAGGTTGCTAAACTGGGCTATGACCTCTAATGCTTCGTTTAGTAAGCGACTTCTAACATTCCCTTTCCCTCTTTTGAGGCAATTGCTCTCAAATGACACAAAACCGTCTATTTCCAAAACCCTTGCTATCATATATTGCTTTGGGGTCATATCTTTGCTCATTACCAATTTATTTAGTAAAACAACCCGACTTATTTCTTTTACCCAGAAACTATATAGTGCAAGATAATTATCCAAAATATCTCCGATAGTTCTAACATGAGCCATATCTTTATTGATAAAAGACTGCTTGTCAAACATATCAAATTCTATTCTGAAAAAATTATAATTCCTATCGGATAAGGCTTTAAATGCTTTTTCTTTTGCCTTTTGGTCATATTTGCCCTTTTTCTTATTCTTATCCAGAAGTTCTTGGGTTTTGTCATACATCTTCAACTCAACATCTTCTCCTTTGAAGCCTACTGTCTCACAAGAAATATTATATCTTTTGAAAGTGGAATATTTCACAATCATGGGAACAAGTTGTCCTACTGGAATACGAGGTCTGATAATCAATCCGATTTCACATTTTGTAAAAGTGGCTTTGCGAAAGTCCTTCATATCTATACCAAGAATTTTGGATATTTTCGAGAAGGCTTTATTTGCCGTTTTTTCAGTTAAATCCAAGAGAGATAAACCTCCAAGATACCATTTGCGAATGCTATTTTTAATAACCAACTCTTGCTTGTCAGGATTATATTTCAGCAAAAGATATACTTCTTTTTCTTTCCCTTCGTAGTTATACAGCCTGTAAACTTCACTCTTGAATGAATTACCTTGCGATTCAAGGTTGGGATTTTCTGATAAGTTTCCCTTAAACTTTCGGAGCGTAATTTTAATATTGTCAATCATAGTCCTTGCTTTTTATGTTTCTCCATAAACTCTACAACATCTTTTTTATTGAACATCACACTTCGTCTGCCCTCAACCTTTACATAGGGAAAGCCGTCATACATTCGCATTCGGTACAAAGTAGAAGGAGAAAACTCAAACATACTGCAAACGTCTTTTGAAGAAAGCAAATCAGAGGGTTTTCGTTCCTTCTTTTTCTCCTTTTTTGCTTCTTTGAGCATCAGTTCGGATATTTGACTTTGAATATCAAATAGTTTCTCTTGCATAACAAGAATGCC